>CAZGVQ010000014.1:9413-17359 GCA_964529355.1 uncultured Acidimicrobiales bacterium | reverse complement strand
GCCTCGACGACACCGGCGTGACGCCTCTCGACATGGAGCCCATTTTCGTCACGCCCGACGGCGACTGGGGCGCGCCGCTCATCGCCGCCGCAGCCGAGATCGGGGCCAGCAACATTCTCACCGTCGGCATCGGTGTCGAGGTCGAACCCTTTGCCGAGCGCTTCGCCGAACTTTGCGACCTTGCCGCGCCGGCGGGAATCACCGTCAACGTGGAGTTCGGGCGCATCTTTGCGGTGAAGAGTCTCGCCCAGGCGCAGGAGGTTCTGGCCCGAGCCGACCGCGTCAACGCGGGCATCCTTCTCGACAACATCCATGTGGATCGTGCCGGCAACACCGCCGCTGAGGTGGCGGCTATCGACCCGATGCAGATCAGCTACGCCCAAGTCTGTGATGCCCCCTCAGCGCCTCGCGATTCGTCGCGCTCGGGGCTACGCGCCGACGCGGTCGACGATCGCTGCAATCTGGGCGAAGGCGGGCTTCGGTGGCAGGAGTTCATCGACGCGCTGCCGTCGGGCACGCCGATGTCGCTCGAAGTCCGCTCAGCTGCGCTCCGAGCTGGCTTCTCCGACCCGAGCGAGCGCGCGGCCGAGGTGCTTCGCGCTACCAACCTGGCCCTGGGCTGATCTCTCGTTTGGGGTCGCTAGACCCGAGGGGGAATCGGTATTCCTACGATTGAGTAGAGGCGGGCGATGAACTCGCGTGCGACCTTCCATCTGCCGTCAACTCTGATGACTCTTACCGAATGGGGCCACTGGTTGCCCTTGTGATGAATCAGAATATGTGCGCGTGCTTCGGTAGCGTCTTTGAAGCCGATCAGCTCAACGCTGACCCTGACGCCGTCGGGCGACCCGAAGGTGTCGCGAATCTGTTCGGTTGCTCGACCAAGGTTCTCGCCACCGTCGACGTAGGCCAGGTCGTTGCCATCGTCGCTGAGTTCGAAGATCTTCTCGCAAACGATGCCGACATCGATCATCGCGTCTTCTTCGTCGACCGGAGGAGGTCCGGTAGGCACAAACAACTCGGCGGGCCCATGGAGGAAGGCTTCCTCGGCCGCCATCCACTGTTCGACGTAGTCGAGTTCGTCACCGCTCAGCTCGGACAACCTCGGGTCGAATGGAGGCGAGACCTCGAACACCTCATCGGGGATGGCGGGGTCGAGCTCGAATCGAGAAAGGTCCAAGCTGAAGATCAGCTTGCCGAGGCCACTTCCCTGGTATCGCATGAGCGATCCGGTGTCTTTGTCGACGAGAACCTCGACATCCTCACAGCCAAAGTCGTCGAGCAGGCTGGAAGGGAACCCGCTGAGTCCGGCGATTCGGCGTCGACGGGCGTGGGCGCTCCAGCAGTCGCGTCCGCTGTGGCGAACCGTGGCTACGTCGTCGGCGAACTCGAAGTCGCCACACAGCAGCGCACCGTCGAGGATTGGTCCGCACTCGGCTGGATAGCGGCTAGTGCTGAGGTTCCGCTGGGTGGTCGAGGTGCTACCGGCGGCCTGCAAACGATAGATGAGCGAGTCGATAGCCAGGCTCTTGGAAGCGGCTTTGTCGACCCGCCACCGGGTCGCGGGAAGGGAGTCCGGATCGTCGGACGGTTGCGCAAACCAAACCTCGAATCTGTGCGGGTCATCGACCGTTGGGCGATCCGCGGCGAAGCCAACCATTCCGCTGATGTTCATCGAACGGAACACGTTCCCGGAGCCAAGATTCTGCTGCTCGGAGCGCGAGTTCAGATAGTCGGTTCGCGCTCTGAGGTCGATCGACCATGTGCCTTCGGCCTCGAAAGAGCGCAGGCGCGGCGACCGATGGAGTGCCAAAAGCAGCTCGGCGAGTTCGGAAGCCATGCCGAAAGCCTCCCAGCAACCCGAGGGTTCCGCAATAGACATCTCGGGCCGCCACGGGTGGAGGCCGCTTCAGTTTTGTGCCCCAAGCGACGATATTGGCCATATGAGCGAAATCGGCGGCTTGCAAATGGTGCCTCACCCGGGTCAAGCGGACTACAGCTTCCAGGCGGAGATTGAGGATAAACGCGAGCGAGATCGCAAGCGGCGAATGGTCATCGGGCTCTCGGTGTTCACGCTCGTCGTTCTGGTGTTCGGCTTCCTGATGTTCACGCTGTTCCGCAGCGCGACGGCCGGCATCGGCGTCGCGAACGCGACGATGTCGCACATCTCCGATGGAGACGCCGAGGCCGCGTACAATTCACTGGCTCCGGGGTGTAGGACCGTTTCGGTCGCGGACTTCGAACCACTCATCGGGTTCGTCGATGGCGGCACGTATGACCTGAAGAACTTCAACGCCACCAAGATCGTGGGTCAGGACGAGACGGCGATTGTCTCGGGTACCGTCTCACCCCCCACGGGCGAAAGCAGGCCGGTGCGAATAAGTCTCGTGAAACACGATGATGAGTGGACTACCTGCGGGGTGTTCATCAGCTAGCCGGCATCGGCGAGCAATAGCTAGTCCCCTGGGCCGAACGACCCACTGTCTGCAGGCTCTCCTGGCCGGAATTGGTGATATTCGCCGCCGCGAAACGCGATCACCTCAATAACCCCGATCGAAACCCGATGGCCGAGAAGACCCGCGGGCTTCCCTCGCGAGTCGATTCATCCGGAACAGGACCAGGGGATACCGTCGTGGGTAACATAAGGCTTGACGATCCATCATTTTCACCAGCGGTGCGCCGCCGCCCGCGCGTGGCTGTGTTGCTTGTCTTCGCACTCATCGGCAGTCTGTTATCGGTCGCCCAGGTTGCGGTCGCTCAGCAGCAGAACGAAATCGTGCTATCGGTCGACTTCGATGGCACGCCGGCATTCAGCGCAGCCGACCCCCTCGACGACGGCTTGGGCGCCCACACGCCCGGCCTGGACCTCAACGCCAACAACAGCGTTGTCCGAACACACGACCAGGTGCAGTACCGCATCGACTGGAACGTCAACGAGGTTGATGGCACAGGCGTGACGCTCCGCATGACGCTTCCCCAAGGTGTCGAGTGGCTTGAAGATGGCTCCACCGTTACTGGCGTGCCCTCGGGCTGTACCGACGATGGAACGTCGTCCTACACCGGCAACAGCGGCCGCGATCTCGTCTGCGTCACCGACGCCGAACACGAAGGTTCCAACGGCGCGATCCACCCCCGAGCTCTCGTTACCGCTCTGCTCGACGGCACCGCGCTCACCGTCGATGCTTCGGTCGAGACCGGCGAAGCCGCACCGGTTGTCTCCAACCAGATCACCACCGTCGTATCGGCTCGACCGGCCGGCGACTGGATCAAGGGCAAGCCCATCGTCGATGCCGATTCGGGCGACGTGATCGCGTACGAGCCCGATGAGGAGTACTTCCTGGTCGATGGCCCGTCGCCGGCCGACCCATCGACGTTGGTTCCGGGCCGTCTGTTTGTCTGGAACCTTCGCCTTGAGCCGGCTGGCGGACTCAAAGGCTCCGAGCCGATGAACGACGCAGTTCAGATCGACCTCTACGACCACTTCTTTGACTCGGTGCCTGGCACCATTCTTGCCACGCCCGCTCAGATGCTGGCTGCCACCGGTCAAAACCGCGTGCCCTGCGGAGGCTATGACGGCGCCGACGGGTACCCGTTTGGCGTCACTGCGGGTGTCGCGTCGACCACACCTGCCAACCAGACCAATGTCGGAACGTGGACGTGTACCGACATCACTGGAACAGCAGGTACGGGCTACCCGGTGGTGCAGATCGCCATTAACGGGCAGGACACCACCAACATCGCCCCACTCAACGCAAACGCGGCACCCAACAGCTCGACCCTGGCATCAGGCCAGATTGCGTTCTGGGCGCCCGAGACCGAGCTGATCGCCAAGACTCCAATTCCGCGGATCATTGTGAACGCCATCACCGGAACCCCAACCGCCGTCCCGTTCGGATCCACCGAGGTCGATCCCATCCTCGTCCATGGAACAAACGACCCAGTTCCTGAGATCTCCGAATCGGGTAGTGGCCAAGCCGGTGTTTCCAACAACTCGCCCTATGAGTTCCCCACCGCTCCTCCAAGCGAACCTGGTAGGTCGTATCGCCACTGGACCCGCTACCAGAACGGCCCATACGCCGAGATCGAGCTCGAGGATTTCCTCGGTCGCACCTATCGAAGCTACGACCGCCGGGCCGAGGTCTTCGGCGGTACTGGCCGAGGAATCACCAATGGCCAGGACGGCGTGGATGGTGTGCTCGCAGACTTCTTCGCCCAACGTTGGGACGGCGACGGTCAAACGCCGCGTGGCAACGTGCTCACCGTGCAATCGGGACTTCAGACGCTCCAAAGTCGGGTTCCGACCAACGGACACGTCGAGCCGGTTCACCTCTGCACGGCAGTGGATACGACGCATCAGGAAGTCATCGGATTGCCAGCAACGTATCCCGTCAGCGTTCTGGCTCCTTACGTCGGCACCAACTTTGGCGCCTCGTCCTACGCCAACTCCCGGGTAAACGCAGGCGGCTACTCGGCGACGCCCACCTCGCCCGTGGCCCAGGTTCTTATCGGGCCTACCGGTACCGCCCTCTGGTACCCGCTGGCCAACGTTTCACCGGGTGTCAGAACCGACCTTGGTGAGCAGATCGACTACGTGATTGAGGTTGCTTCAGCAGCGCCGGTCACGAACGCAGTGGGAATCAACGAGCTCACCTGTAACGGAGACGAAGCCGATGCACGTGGTTGGGTCGACGCCCAAACCGGCGACCTCTCAGTGTTTGCCACGGGAACAGCACCCGACGGCTCCACGATCTATGGCGATATCACTCGCTTCCGGGTACGAACACTTGGTGACGTGCCTTGGTCGTTCCCGGACCCGCTGACCGTGACCTCCTACGGAACTCGCATCGAGCTGAACTACCAGGTTCGCGTGAAGGACGACCCGATCGCGCAGGCCGCTGATCAGGAGTTGTTCGTCTACGCATCGCGTGCGAGTGGCGACTGGGACGGCACCGGCCAACCTCCCACCCCCCGATGCACCAACTGGACAGCGTTTCTCAACCGGGATGGTGACGATCCCGACACCGATGGCGATGGAATGTTCGACTTCAACGAACGTGATCTCAGCGATGACGACAACTACGACAACGCAACCGAGAACCCCGGTATCCCCGAGGGTTGGTGCAACCTCGACTTCACCGATGACGGTTCCTCCTCGACCGACCTCGGCGATTTCAAGAACGATTTCGATTCGTCGGTAGTCGAGACGGTCCGACAGGCCGACGGTCGCCCGCTCGCTGCGCATGCTGATGCGATCTACATCGTTGAACCGGCGCTCGCCATCTCGAAGGCCAACACCGATGGTCCTGCCGACATCACCGCCAACGGCGGAATCGTCGAGTTCGAGATCAACCCTCGGGTTGTCGGCTCGTCGCTCGACACCATCGCGAATGTTCGCGTCGCTGACGTCTTGCCCTCGACCATGTCGTTTGTCGGGTTCACCTCGTTGCCTTCACAGGGGACGTGCACCGAGACCGGAGGAACGATCTTCTGTACCTACGGAAGCCAGGCTGGCGGATGGGGCTCGCTCGGAGAGGGCAGGTTCTCTTTCGAGGTGCAGATCCAGAACGCGGGTGCCAACGCAACCCTCACCAACGTCGCGTCGATCGCGGGTGAGGATCCCCTTACCGGAGCTGCTCGGACCCCAGCGTCTGCGCGGGCCTCGGCCTTCACCGGCGCACCGTTTGAGGAATCGGGCATCGAGAAAGCGGTCGATGCTCACCTCACCGACTGCTTCGATGCTCCCGGCACCGGTCATGACCCGGGCGACTGCACCGTCATTGCGGTCGATGGCGGCATGTTGTTCACCCTCGACGTCGAGAACGAAGGAAACGTCGACCTCGAGGACTATCGAGTTATCGATGTCCTCCCACACCTTGCTGACGCAACCGAGCCAGCCGCCGCACCACACCCTTTGAGCGGTGTTGCGTTGACCGGTGACGGGCGGACACCGCCATCAGCGTTCAGCGGCGCAGTCGAGTTTGTGTCGGCCACCGCTCCGGGTGCGACGGTGCTGTACTCGGCCGACGATCCAACCACGATCAGCCGTGACCCAGCAGTTGCTGACAGCGGCACCACCTGGTGCAACGCTCCCGCTGGTGGTACCGCAGTCGCGGCCGGACTCGCTCCGGCCGCCGGAACCAACCCTTGCCCGGCCACTGCGGCTGAGGTGACGGCAGTCCACCTCGATTTGGGCACCCTGCTCAAGGGCGAGACCCGACTCGTCGAAGTGGCACTCACCACCGTGGGCGCCACCTGCGGTGATATCTGGACCAACAACTTCGGTGCCCGAACCACCGGCTTGAAGCTGCAGATCCGCTCGAACGACGTGTCGGTCATGGCCGGCTTCTGTGACCCGTCTATCGATATCGAGAAGTCGACCAATGGGCTCGACTCCGATGTTCCCAATGGCGCCCAGATTGTGGCCGGCGACCCGGTCGTCTGGACCTACGACGTCACCAACGATGGTGGCATCCCGCTCATCGACGCCACCGTGACCGACTCGGACCCTGCGGTCGTTGTCGACTGTGATGTCGATGGCGACGGCGTGCTCGACGGTACCAACGTGATTCCGCTGCTCCTTCCGGGCGATGTTGTCACCTGTGAGGCCAACGGCACTGCAGTGGTCGGTCCGTACAGCAACACCGCCGACGTTTCGGGAAGCCCGGCTCTGCCTGACTTCTCGGACCCCGCGGTCGATCCGTCGGATCCGTCGACCTGGCCAACCGATGCCAGCGGCTACTCCGACATCATCGACCCCGCCACCGGCGATCCGTTCGACGACCCGGCCGATGCCGATGATTCGCACTACACCGGTATCGATCCGGTGCCGGCCATCGATATCGAGAAGGACACCAACGGACTCCAGTCCGACGTTGCTCCTGGTGCACCACTCGTGCCCGGCCAGGCCGTGACCTGGACGTACGCGGTCACCAACACCGGAACCGGTGCGCTGATCGATGCGGTCGTCACCGACGTCGGCAGCGATGGCGTACCCATCACCGTCGATTGTGATGTAGATGGCGATGGCGTGCTCGATGGCACCAACGTGATTCCCATCCTCGTCCCCGGGGCCTCGGTGACCTGTGAATCGACGGGTGTGGCCGGCTCGGTCGACTACTCCAACAACGCTTCGGTCACCGGCAACCTTGCGCTGCCCACCGAGGCCTGCGTGTGTGATCCTGCCGATCCGTCAACATGGCCCACGGACCCGGCCGACTACGAAGAGTATGTTGACCCGGTCACCGGCGAGCCTTCGACGGTCGACGATGAAGACCCATCGCACTACACCCCAGCTGCTCCGGCCATCGATATCGAGAAGTCCACCAATGGTGTGGATTCCGATGTTGCCCCGGGTGAGACGCTGTTTGCTGGCGCTCCGGTCACGTGGTCCTATGTGGTCACCAACACCGGCAGCACAGCGCTTCTCGATGCGACGGTTGCCGATTCTGACCCCGCAGTGGTTGTTGATTGTGATGTTGATGGCGATGGTGTGCTCGATGGCACCAACGTGATTGCGTTCCTCGCCGTTGGCGCCTCGGTCACCTGCGAAGCTACGGGCACTGCGATCACGGGTGCCTACGCCAACACCGCAACGGTTTCGGGAGCCCCTGCGCTTCCCGACTTCAGCGATCCGGCTATCGATCCGGCCGATCCGTCAACCTGGCCAACCGATCCGGCCGACTACACCGTGCCCACCGACCCCGATGGCAACCCTGTTGCTCCGGTCGATGATGCTGACGACAGTCACTACACCGGTCAGGCGAATGAGCCGGGCATCGATATCGAGAAGTCCACCAATGGTGCGGACTCCGATGTTGCCCCGGGTGAGACGCTGTTTGCGGGTGGTCCGGTCACGTGGTCCTATGTGGTCACCAACACCGGGAACACGGCGTTGACAAATGCGACGGTTGCGGATTCTGACCCCGCAGTGGTTGTTGATTGTGATG
>CAZGVQ010000014.1:0-9313 GCA_964529355.1 uncultured Acidimicrobiales bacterium | reverse complement strand
TGGTCCTATGTGGTCACCAACACCGGAAACACGGCATTGACAAATGCGACGGTTGCGGATTCTGACCCCGCAGTGGTTGTTGATTGTGATGTTGATGGCGATGGTGTGCTCGATGGCACCAACGTGATTGCGTTCCTCGCCGTTGGCGCCTCGGTCACCTGCGAAGCTACGGGCACTGCGATCACGGGTGCCTATGCGAACACCGCGACGGTTGGTGGAGATCCGGTCACTCCGGATCCGGCGACGTGTGGTTGTGATCCGCTCGATCCCACCACCTGGCCAGCCGGCCCCGAGGGTTATGTTCCCGCAGTAGGCGACAACGGGTTCCCCTTCTCGCCAGTGAGCGACGCGGACGACAGCCACTACACCGGCCTGCCGTTCGGGCCCGGCGTGGGTATCGAGAAGTCCACCAATGGTGTGGACTCCGATGAGGCGCCCGGCGAGCAGATCCTGGCCGGCGCTCCGGTCACCTGGTCCTATGTGGTCACCAATACCGGTAGCACGGCGCTTATAGACGCCACGGTGGCGGACTCCGACCCGACCCTGGTTGTCGATTGCGATGTTGATGGCGATGGTGTGCTCGATGGCACCAACGTGATCCCGTTCATCGCTGTTGGCGGCCAGGTGAGCTGCGAAGCCACGGGCGTTGCAGGTGACACCGATTACGCAAACACCGCGACGATTTCGGGCACGCCCGTCTCGCCGGACCCGGCAACCTGTGGCTGTGATCCGCTCGATCCGTCAACCTGGCCCAGCGACCCCGGCGGTTACATCCCGGCCACCGGCGCAAACGGCCTGCCCTTCGGGCCAGTCGACGCCGCCGACGACAGTCACTATGCCGGTCTGCCCAGCGACTTCGACCTTGCTCTCGACAAGGTGCTTGCACCGGGTCAGGAGTCTTCGGTGGCCATTGGCGCCGATGTCACTTTCATCATCACCGTGACCAACGAGGGCGACCTCGATGCGATCGATGTGGAGATCACCGACACCCTGCCAGCATCGATGACGCTCAACGATGCTGACTGGACCGACAGTGGCGACGGCAGTGCAGTTCATACCATCGCCGGTCCGATCATCCCTGGTGAGTCGGTCGACGTTGAGATCACGGTCACGGTGACCGCAGCTGGTTCGCTCGAGAACAACGCTGAGATCACCGGTGCGACCGCCGCTCTCGAGGGCGAGCCGCTCGACGGAACCATCACCGACATCGACTCAAGCCCCAACGACGGCTTGGATGGCCAGGATGACCTTGGTCAGGCTGCGGTGACGGTGGCGTCGCCGTCGACGGTTCCACGTACTCCGCTGGCCTTCACCGGTGCCGAGTCGGGCAGCCTCGTGGCAATCGCTCTTGCCCTCATTCTGCTCGGCGGTGTCTTCCTCGGACTCCGTCGACGCGAGGACTAGTACACCCTTTGCTGTGTGTACTACGAGTCCCCGCCCATCTCGGGCGGGGGCTTTGTCGCGTCCAAGGTCACGTGTTGGTCGCTCAGGACCCCGCCTGGCACGAAGCCCGGGCTCGGCGAGGCGGTGATGCACGATGGCGTACAGCAGTACATCGAGTGCCGAATCGTCGCTCGACGGGAGATGCGGAGGTCACTGCGCCAGTCCGACACGCTTGGATTGAAGCCCATAGGCTGGCGGTTCTGTGATCGATCTCTCACGTCACGCTTCGATAGTTGCGCCTCAGCTGCTCGGCTCGGTCCTGCACGGACCCAATGGGTCGGGACGGATTGTGGAGGTGGAGGCCTACGGTGGTGCCGACGATCCGGCGAGTCATAGTGCTCGAGGGCGAACCCCTCGCAACGAACCGACGTTTGGCCCTCCAGGTGGGTTGTACGTGTACTTCATCTACGGCATGCACCATTGCGCCAACGTGGTCACCGGCCCCGAGGGTGATGGGCAGGCGGTGCTGATTCGTGCACTCGAGCCGATTGGCGACCTGGCCCCGCTTCGCGTCGCACGCCCCAAGGCCCGGCGAGATATCGACCTCACCAACGGACCAGGCAAGCTCTGCCAGGCACTCGGTATCGATCGAAGCCACGACGGACTGGACCTTCTTGCAGGTGCAGCCGAGGTGTGCCTGGAGTTTGGAGATCCCAAACAGGCCACCCAGGTGGTTCAGGCAACCAGGATCGGAATTTCAAAGGCCAAAGAAACCAAGTGGCGCTGGTACCTACGGGGCAACCCAAACGTCTCAAAGCCATAGAGGTTGGAGCCGAAGGCGGAACGACGTTTGGGGTCGTCCGCCGCGCCAGCAAGGCGACATGAGCGCAGAGACCGATGCCGAAGGCGTGGAGCCGAAGGCGGAACGACGTTTGGGGTCGTCCGCCGCGCCAGCAAGGCGACATGAGCGCAGAGACCGATGCCGAAGGCGTGGAGCCGAAGGCGGAACAAGGCAACAGAGTTACGTGTCGATGGCGACACCGAGGAGACGGCCTCGGGTGATTGCTCGCATTCCTCGAGTGAGGCTGAACAGAGCGATCGCCCAGGCCACGAGACCGATCCAGAGCGACGAGACGCCGGCACCGAAAAGGGCACCCGTGCTTTGGCTGTACGCCACGCCGATCAGCGGCAGGGTCACGAGGCCTGAGGCCTGGTGAGCGGCTGCGGTGCTTTTCACCCGGGCCGACAAACGAAGCACCATCGAAAGGGTGAGCAGCAGGAAGGGTGGCATCACCCAGAGCATGAGCGCCCACCACTGAGCCGTGGGGAAGAACCATCCGCCAACCTCGGGGCCGACGATGGTGTTCACCAGGATCGAGTATGCGCCAAAGCCCACCAGCGTGGTGGCATAGCCGGGCACGAAGCTCGCGATGAGCTTGCCCATGTAGATCTCCTGCGCTCCGGCGGGGGAGTGCGCCAGAAACTCACCCGTGCCGCGCTCGCGCTCGCCGACGATGGTCGAGGAGCCGACAGCGGTGGAGATGGTGAGGGGAACCACAATCGCCACGGGGGCAAAGAGGAACACGGCCAGTGCGTAGGAGGTGCGACCCGCGTCGGTATCGCCCTGGATCTGCTCCTGGGCTGTCGCGGGAAGGACCTTTATGGCCTGGCTCACCTGAGCCACCGCATCGACATCGCCGAGACTGGTGATGGAGAGCAGCAGGACGAAGGGGATTACCAGGAAGAACATCGACCCCAGAATCGCCATGGGAATCCAGAAGTCCTTTGCGCCAATCAGTTGGCGAAGGTCAGTGCGGGCGACGGTCTTTACGTGAAACCAGTTCATGCTGCTTCCTCTTCGAGAATTCCGTTGTCTCGTGCTTCTTGTCGCACGGCGAAGTACAGGTCTTCGAGGCTGGGCTCGAAGGGTTCGACTTTGGTGATTCGTGCGCCGGCGTTGGTAAGGGCGGCGATGAGATCTGGGGTCCTGGCCTGGTCGTCGAGTCGTACCTCGGCGCCGAGGGCATCGTCGGTCACGGTGGTCGAGATCACGCCTGGCATCTCGCGCACCGCCTCGATGGCACCCGCTTCGTCGCAGTGGATCTCGACGATGGCCTGGGGCCAGAACCGTCCGGTCAGATCGGCCGGAGCGCCTCCGATGAGGTCGGTTCCCCCATCGAGCATCACGATTCGGTCGGCGAGCCCTTCCGCTTCGGCCAGATGGTGGGTGCACATGACCACGGTTGTGCCGTTGGCGGTCATCTCACGGATGAGTGCCAGAACTGCGTGCGCCGACTCGGGGTCGAGACCCGAGGTCGGCTCGTCGAAGAGGAGAAGTTCGGGCTCGTGAAGCACCGAACGCGAAAGCGCCAGTCGGGTCTTCATGCCGGTGGAGTAACCGCCAACCGGCTGGTCGAGCGCATGCTCGATGCCAAACCTGGCCGCCGCCGAGCGGATCTTTGCTTCTTTGTCGCCGCTTACCTGGTAGAGGTCGGCTGCGTAGTCGAGGTTGTGCCAGCCCGAGAGCCGGTCATAGAGCGCCGGATTGGCCGACACGACGCCGCAGCGACTGCGTACGTCGTCGCCATGTTCGAGTGGATCAACGCCAAACACCCGCACCGTTCCCTCATGGGGGGCGAGTGCTCCGGTGATGGTTCTGATGGCGGTGGTTTTGCCGGCTCCGTTTGGTCCGAGCAGCACCGTGATTCGGCCGGTGGGCACCTCGATAGTGAGGTCATTCAGCGCCTGAATCTCACCGAAGGAACGGTGGACATTGCGAACGGCGACCGTAAGGCCCTGGGGCGCCTCGGCGTTCCCCGTGACCGGCCGGTCCGAGCCGAGCCGTGAGATGCGCGGCGTCGCTGTTGTGCTTGTTCCCGCCAGGGGATTCTGTGTACTCGTCTCCATGACTGAAAGATCGACACATTTTGCGCTGACCTGAAGTCATCGCTCGTGGCGCCGGGGTGTCAGCAGCCCCGCTTCACCGTTACTGACTTGAGCGTTGCGCCCCATTCGTAGACCGAACGGGTCAGCGGTGAGCTGGTGTGCGCGACATCGACCATCTGAAGCTCGGCGTCGCCGCACCGATCGAACAGGCGGCGGGCCCTGGTGATCTGGTCGGTCGATGCGACCACGATGAGATTTTCCCAACCGCGTTGTTCGGCGAGGAGCGTTGCCGCACGGGCTTCGCCTTGTGTTTTGGCCGGTTGCGGGTCGACGCAGATCACTTCGACCGGAAGGCTCTCGCGACCGTTGCAGTACCGGTTGGCCGTTACCGAGCCCTGGTCGCGGCCCGGGTCGGCGTAGACGATGACCGGAGCAAGCCCGGCCTCAGCGAGTTCGGCACCCTTACCGGTGCGGTCGCCGCCACCAGCGAGCACGATGATCGCATCGGCCTCCAGTGGCTCTGCGGCAACGGCGGGGGAGAGAAACCACTGGTTCGTGAGCAGGGCGAACGCCAGGACCGCGACCGAAACGAGCGATCCGGCGATGATGCGTCTGGTTCGGCGCTTCGAGCTCACGCTCGGTGTATCGGCAGGTTGGCGCGTTCGATTTACCTCCGAGGGTTGGTCGGAGGGCCCGTTGAGTCCTAACTTTGGCGCCATGTCTGAACCGCATACCGCCACCGAACCCGCCGAGCAGGCTGCCTACCGGCTTGCGGCTCGCGAGTGGCTTACTGCAAACGCTGAGCTGAAGACGGGGGTAGATGACTGGTCCGTCGAGAAGGATCACGCCGAAGAAGGCGCATTGCTGGCCTACTTTGAACGCTGCAAGGCTTGGCAGCGCAAGACCTTCGACGCCGGATACGCCGGGATCACCTGGGAGACCGCTTATGGGGGCCAGGGTGGCGAGTCCTGGCAGACCAGAATCTTCCGCGAGGAACAGGCTGCGTTCGATGTCACCAACGGCTTTCTCGCTGCTACCAACGCCATGCTTGGTACGGCCTTGCGGTTCCATGGCACCGAAGAGCAGAAGGTTCGGTTCATCCCGCCGATGCTCAAGGCAGATCAGACCTGGTGTCAGTTGTTCAGCGAACCCAACGCAGGCTCGGACCTTGCCGGGCTTGCTTGTCGAGCCGAGCTCGACGGTGAGGTGTTTCGGGTCAACGGACAGAAGGTCTGGAACTCGATGGCCCAGGCGGCCGACTGGGGATTCCTGTTGGTGCGCTCAAATCCCGACGCACCAAAGCACAAGGGCATCACGTTCATCCTGGTCGATATGTCCTCTCCGGGCATCGAGGTACGGCCCCTCCTGCAACCAAACGGGCAATCGCATTTCAACGAGGTCTTCTTCAACGACGTCGACATCCCTGTCGAGAACGTCGTCGGCGATATCGACGCCGGTTGGGGAGTGGCCAAAACGGTCCTGATGGCCGAGTCGCAGTTCATCGGTTCGTCGGGCGGAGCCGACACCAGCACCGTCCTGATCGAGATGGCGCAGCGGAACGGGCTGAGCGACGACCCGGTGATCCGCCAGGAACTCGCCCGGGCCTACATGAACGAACGGGTCCTGAAGTTGCTCGCGCAGATCCTCAACGATGCCGTCCGCAGCGGGAAGCCAGCCCCCATCGATGGGGCCCTCCTCAAACTGAAGATGGCATACAACCGGGTGCAGTTTGGCGACCTGGCCATGGCGATCATGGGTCCGGCTGGCACGGCGCACGTGGGTCCCGACAGCAAGCGGGCCATGGAAGAGCTGATTGGTCGGTTCAGCGTGAGTATTGGTGGTGGCACCAACGAGGTCGGCAAGAACAACATCGGCCACCGCATGGGGCTGCCGCGTGAGCCGGGAGTCCCTATCGATACCCCTTGGAAAGATATTCCTCGCTAGACCAGGTTTCGGGGAGCAAAAAGGAGAAACCCCGTGCGATAACTCGCACGGGGTCCAGGTGTCCCGCCACCCGATCTAGGTACTGCTAGTACTCCTTGGCTCCATTATGGCTGACCAGCGTCTATGCCATCGTGGATGGCCTCAGAATCAGCATCGATGGCGGCCGCCGAACCGTTCTTGCGGTTCAGGACCTCAAGGATGTTGACGCCGGTTGCCGTCTCGATCTGCTCAGCGATCGAGATCACTGCGCTCGGCATCTGACTGGCCACGCCGGGGATACCGCCGTTGCCTGAGCCGTTGTCGATGACGGTTACCTTGTCGATATCGATACCGCTGACGGTGTCGACGATCGACTCGACCAGCTCGGGGAGCATGTTGAGGATGAAGATGTCGCGAGCGTCGTCGCCGGCGCTCTTGTACTGGGTGCTGAGGTTCTCGAACACCTGGATCTGGGCGTTACCGTCCTCGATGATCCGAGCGGCCTGACCCTGAGCCTCGAGCTCTGCAGCTTCCTTCTTCGCTCGTGCGGGAGCGACGACATCGGCTTCAAGGCGACGCCTCTGGAGTTCGATGCGCTCCTGTTCGAGTTGCTGTTCGGCCGTGACCTTGGCTTGCTCACCGGCAACCGCAGCCCGGTTCTCGGAGGCGACACCTTCGGCGTCGAGTTCGGCTTGGCGAACACGAAGCTTGTTGTTCTCCTCGGCGATCACCAGGTTGGACTGCACCTTTGCGAGCTCACCACGTTGGCGAGCCAGTGCTTCGGCCTCTTCGGCGTCTGCGGTCTGGCGAGCCTCTGATTCACGAGCTTCGGTGAGAACCTGAGCGGTACGGCGACGACCAACGGCCTCGAGGTAGCCGACCTGATCGGTGACGTTCTGGATCTTCAGAACATCGAGGTCGAGCCCCAGGGTCTTCATGTCGTCGTCGGCCTCATCGATGAGCGTCTGAGCAAACTTGAGGCGGTCTTCGTTGACCTCTTCAGGGGTCAGCGTCGAGAGCACACCACGAAGGTTGGCTTCAAGGTTTTCCTTGGCGACCTGCTGAATGTACTCAGCGGGCCGGCCGAGGAATCGCTCGACTGAGTTGTCGAGGAGACCCTCGGTGCTCGACACCTTGATGTTGGCGACACCCTGTACGTCGAGGGGGATTGCACCCTTCGAGTAGGCGTTGCTAACCGAGACGTCGATGGGGATGGTGTTGAGGTTCATGTAGTCGACCTTCTCGATCAGCGGTTTCCGGAATGTCCGGCCGCCCTGAAGGATTCGGTAACCGACCTCTTTGCCGCTCACATCGACCCGGTCTGAACCCGAGATGATGGCGACCATGTTGGGTGGCACGATGATCAACAGGTTCTTTGCCGCCGTGACCAGAGCCAGGATGATGAGTGCCAGCACCACTGCGATGCCGATGATTACTTCCATTACTTCTCCTCTAGTTGTTCAGAGGTGGCCAGATCGAGCGCAGCCACGCGGGCTGTGCCGTTCTGAACCTCCACCACGACGACGGAATCCCCGACGCCAAACGATCCGTTCCCTGTGTAAGGCACCGCCACCATGAAGGTGGGTTGGCCCGACAGGTCCGCACGGATGCGTCCTTTTTGTCCTCCCGATATGGGAAGAACGACCTTTGCTGAATGTCCTTCGATGTCTCGAGCGAGTCGTTGCGACGAACTGCCCGTGCGCCTCAGGTAACCGAAGAGCTGAGCATTGAGTACTGCGGCGACCGCTCCGAGACCAAGTGCCACGACCAGGGTGGTGATGGTGCCGACGGAAAGGAATCGGAACAGCACCCCGGTGAATCCGAAGAAGAACGTGAAGAACACGATCGAACGGAACGAGAGCAGGGTGCTTACGAACGAACCGACAGCATCGAGTGCGGAGTCGCCGTCGAGTCCGGTGTCGGTATCGAGGTCGAGATCGCCGCCGTCGAAGTCGCCGCCAATATCGATTTCGGTGTCGAGTCCGCCCAGAATCATCGGGATGACAAAGGCACCGCCGAACACCAGTGCTGCGATAAATACGTAAATCATTGGGTTCCCCCGTTTCCTGTCTTCTTGATTGTTGTTTCGTTGTTTGCGGACTTCTTGGCGCTACCGAGAACGGCATCAACACCATCTCGAACGTTTCGCCAATCGGCCTCCCAAAAGCGGAGAACTTCTTCGCCCTGGTCGGTGGCCGAGTAGTACTTGCGGGCTGGGCCCGAACTCGATGCGACCAGCTCAGACTCGATGTACCCGTTGTTTTGAAGTCTTTTCAGGACGGGGTAAATGCTGCGCTCGTGGGCGATCACCCAACCCCGCTCGTTAAGATTTTGCACCATTCCGTACCCATAGTTGGGTGCGTCCACGATGGTGGCGAGAAGGCACATATCGAGGACTCCCTTCATGATCTGGGCGTGGTGGCCATCAGTACTTAATACCATGTATTAGATAGTACTCATTAATGGTGACTAGTCAAGCGATTTTGCTCGAAAAACCGAAAAAGCCGCCCGGGTGCCCGGACGGCTTCTTGGATTTTGAGGTTTGCTGTGGCCCGCAGAGCCGCCGGACCTACATGTAAAGCACGAGGCCCTGGTAGATCAGCGATGGCTTTTCGGCATCGACCACATGTACCGCTGTTTCGGTTTTCACCAGAGTGCCGGCTCCTTTGGCCTCGGCGCTCACCAGTCGAGTGCGGGCCTGCACCGAAGCACCTGCGGGTACCGGTGCCATGAAGCGGAGCTTGTCGGCGCCATAGTTGACCGCACCCGAGATGCCGGTGATCTTGAAGCCGTCGCTGGTGCGCAGCGAGGGAAGCATGCTCAGGGTGAGGAAGCCGTGGGCAATGGGTCCGCCGAATGGTCCGGCGTTGGCCTTCTCGATGTCGACATGGATCCACTGGTGGTCGCCGGTGACCTCGGCGAACACATTGATCATGTCCTGAGTCACCTCCACCGGAGGTCCGAAGTCGCCAAACTCCTCGCTGGAAGCAGCGTTCAGCGCATCGATATCGTCAAAAGGAATCTCGGTAATCTCACTCATGGCCAAGTTCTAGCACTCAACCCAAAACCCCCAAAAAACCACCCGGTGCCAGAGGTGGTGCCAGAGGTGGTGCCAGAGGTG
>CAZGVQ010000013.1:0-17363 GCA_964529355.1 uncultured Acidimicrobiales bacterium | reverse complement strand
GGCCACGACCTCGCGCTGCTCCAGCTCGCTCAACCGGTGCGGAACATTGCTCCTCTGACGTTGTCGCCGTCCTCGCTCGCGGCCAGCCATGGCACGTCGGCCACGATGGTGGGATACGGCGATGTGTGTGCCGGGTGCGGGGGCGACGATCGACTACGGAGCGGCACCACCACGTTCCTCGGCGACCGGAAGAACTCGTCGTTGGCCCGTGCATTTCGCCAAGACCTCGAACTGGTCGCCTTCACCGAGTCCGATGACCTCACCAGTCAGGCTGGGATCTGTAGTGGTGACAGCGGGGGCCCCGTGCTGGGAGAAATCGACGGATACGTCGGCATCGTGGCCGTGCTGTCCAATGAGATCTTTCTGGGCGAAGAGGGCCGTACCGTCGCATGTGGCGGCGCTGGCCACAGCTTTGGGGTCCATGTCGAGGTGGCGGCCGGGACACCAAACGCGAACTGGATCTTCTCGACCATTGGCGACCGGCCGACCTGTGCTGGTCTCTTCGCGACCATCGTGGGCACGGGCGGATCCGACGTGTTGCGCGGTACCCGCGGCCGCGACGTGATTGTCGGACGCGCCGGAAACGATCGCATCACCGGTGGGGCCGGTCGTGACATTCTTTGTGGCGGACCCGGTGACGACACCCTTCGTGGTGAGGCCGGAGCCGATGTGCTTCGTGGTGGCGGCGGAACCGACCTTCTCGTCGGGAATGCGGGAAAGGATCGATGTACGGGCGATCGAACCGACAGGACCGCCGGCTGCGAGCGCGTTACGGTCGCCGGCGAGACCGCAATGCAGGGACCATGAGATGAAATCGGTGAAGTCGATGAGCAACGCCGAGCTGGCCAACTCGTTCCGACCCAACGCCGGGGTGGTGGTGCTTGGTCGCGGCAACGACGTCCTGGCCTTTCGGCGGACCGGTACCGATGCCTGGCAGTTTCCCCAGGGCGGTATCGACCCCGGAGAAGCTCCGGTCGATGCCATGTGGCGCGAGCTTCGAGAAGAGACCGGCCTGAGCGACGACCATCTCGAACTCGTTGGAGAGATTCCAGAATGGCTGGGCTATGAGATCCCCGAGGAGTTCCGGCGAAAAAAGCTGAGCCGCGGCCAGGTGCAGCGGTGGTTCTTTCTTCGGGTCGACCCCGAGGCGATCGCCGGGGTCGAGGAGGCTCTCGCGGACCTTCCCCCCGACGAGTTCGACGGTTGGAAGTGGACGACCATGTCTGACCTCGTGGCCGAGGTCATCTCTTTTCGACAGCCGATCTATCGCCGACTCGCCGAGTTCGCCGACTCGCTGCGTTAGTACCGGCAATCGGAAGCCAGGTACACGCCTACCTCGCTGGTGAGATTGAGGTCGATCGATTCACCCGGGGCCAGAAACGTGCTGGTGATCAGGTCGGCGGGTGTACCAGAGAAGCCGGCCAGTCGATCGATGCGGCAATCGCCGGTAGAGGTGATCAGGAGGGGACCGTTGGCAATGTCCACCCCTGTAACGAGCGTGCCCGAACCTCCTGCAAACCCGTCCGAGGCGTTGAGGCTCGACAGATCGATCGGTGTCCAGGTGCCGCAGCCCTCGCCGAACTCGACATCGGCCGTCTCCAGCAGTTCGACGATGGCCTGCTCACCGTTTGCCCACTGCAACTGCGTTGACGTGCCATCGGGTTGCCGAACGAGAACCAGGCAGAACGAGGGAGCGGTCGAGCGGTAGGTACCGGGGGCGATCTGCGTGCCGACGGTTGCGAGAAGAGGCGAATCGATCGTCGATTCGGCGGCCAGTCCACTGCCTTCGGAGCTCGTGTCGGCACCGAGGATCGAGCTGATGGTGTCCTCGGCAAGCCGCCTCGCATCGGCAATCGGCGGCGCCGGCTCGGTCTCGGGCGACTGGATCTCCTGGGCTCCGGCAAACACCACGACGGTGCCGACTCGGGCGAACTGGAGCTCCTCTCGTACCACAAGGGACCCTTCCGATGCTTCGAGGAGTCGCTCGAATCGAACCGTCGCAATCTGGTCAACGCCCTCCGGTATCGCCGTGGCCAGACCCTGCTCAGCCGAGTCGAACCGCGCGTAGTTGATCGCGCCGATTGTGGCCGGTCCAACCGCAAGGCCATCGCATCGCAGTTGCTCGATCAGGTCGATCGCATCGATCGCCGTCGCCTCGTCCGGATAGTCCCAGAGCTGGATGGTGGTGGTGCGAACGCCGTCGGAGTAGGCAAACGTTCGTCCCGCAGCTCGCCCGTTGCTTGCGATGGCCAACGATGTGGGGTCCTCGGCGATGCTGCATCGCATCAGCGGTGGGCGTTCGGTCCGGTCGGTGATGAGTTGACCGATGGATTCATAGCCCGACGCGACCGCGTCGGGCAACGAATCCGCGGCCGGAAGGAGGCCGACGAGATCGGCGACCACGTTTGGTCCACTGGGTGCACCACTGGTGGGATCGTCGTCGCCGTCGGCAAGCGAACCTGCCGTGTCGTCGTTGTTCAAGGATTCCCGGTCCGTCAGCCCGGTCGGAGGTGCCTGATCCTCGGCCAGGCCTGAGTCGCCTTCTGTGGCTTCTGGCGACTCGTTCTGCGTGGGGCGTTCCTGCTCTTGTGTATCGGTGGTCGCGAGTTCGGCGGGGGCGTCGCCGATGGCTGCGGGAGGTCCGGACGGTTGGGGCGTCTCGTTCCCTCCGCACGCCGCGAACAGGAGCGAAAGCCCGGCGAGCACCGCAAGTCGGAACGATCGGAATCTCAAGGTTTCTCGGCGCCCGCGAAATGTATCCGTTGGGGATGGCGAGGTATCGTTGGCCCTAGTGGCGAGCGCAGGACACGGCGAGACACACCCGATGGCACCAGGCGTTGTTCTTGGGGTCGACATCGGCGAGATACACGACGCGCGCGAGCGGCTTTTGTTTGCTGGCTTGTACGTCATCATGACCTCGCGATCCGACATCGTGTCGGCGGGAATCCAGCCCGACATCGTTGCCTCGGCCGCCAATCGGTCGCGTCGGAACTTTTATGATCATTTCGAGAGCAAAGAAGCTTTTGTGGTGGCCATGTTCCGCAGGTTTCTCCTCGATGAGACCGTGCTTGCAGGTCTCGACAATCGTGAGGGAAGTCACGATATCGAAACGGTCCCCAGCGACCTCCGATCGACAATTCGGTCGTGGTTTCCGCCAGCGGTTCTCGAGTCAATCGAGATCCTCGGCACGCTCACCGGCGCGATCTCCTGGCCCGCCGCCGGCGGGCTGCTCGACGATATTCTGAACGAACACAACGAGATGTTCGACGGGTACTACGCGCCGCGGTACGAGACCTTCCTGCAACAGTGGGACATCGCACTGGGCAAAGGCTGGACGCCAAGCGACGTCGCAACCGCAGTCCGAGGAATCGCCGACGGCCTGGTCATGCGCTTTCGCCCCTCATGCGGTGAGTTCACCGAAGAGCACCTGGATCTATTGGTTTCCACGGTGATAGGAGTGTTCGCGTCGGCAGCCGTCGACACCTCGGTTCCTGGCCAGTCTGGCCAGTCTGGGCAGTTCTCGACGTCGAGTGTTGTCGAGCAGATGGGAAGCCGAATCTGTCGCGCTGGCCCCGAGGAGCAGGTGAAAGACGCTCGACGAGCGTTGCGCACAGCGCTGTTGGAGGAGCTGAAGCAGGTGCCGACGAATGAGATCACGTTGCCGTATCTCGCTGGACGGGCCGGCCTCTCGACATCGGCGGCGCTGCGGGTTGCGGGGTCGGTCAAGGCGCTTTCAGGAATGCTTCTTCATGACCTCGTCACCTCATTCGAGAGCCAGTTGGAAGAGACGGCAACCGCGTCGGCTCACGATCAGGTTGCGGATCATCTGCGGAGGGTGAGCCGCTTTGGCCTCGAATACGCTCCGCTCATCCGCTGCTGGCTCACCTTTTTGCCCGGATCACCGACCGAGGATGAGGATCCCCTCGACCGGCTCGTGGCGATGCTGGACCGCTTTCTCGCGACGGCGGGAGGGCCGCTGGTCGAAGGCGTTTTCGGACAGCACAGCTCTCACGAGTTGGCGCGCTTTCTCACCATTCCGTTCATCCTGCCGGTCAATCAGGCCAGTAGTCCCGCCCGAACCGATTTCAGCGAAGAGATTCTGCTCAGCGACCGACGGATCGACACCATCTTGAAGCTGTGTTTCGTCGACGACGCGACACCAGTGACCGACGAGGCTATTTCTTCTTTCGTCGCGAGGTCGGCACCGTAAGGTTCGCCTTCGCCGGTTTCTTGGCCTTGGACTTCGCCGAAGCCCCGGTCTTGGCTTTGGTTGTCTTCGCCTTGTTTGATTTGGCTTTGGTTGACTTGGCTTTGGTTTACTTGGCTTTGGTTGACTTCTTTGGTGTCGGCTTCTTCTTCTTTGCCTGAGGCTTCTTCGTTGCGGCCGCAGATGCACCGCCCGAAAGCGACTGAAGGGCCGAACCGCTGTGCTGGAGCATCTCACCCACCTTGCCAAGATCGGCTCCTGCGTCGTTGACCGAGACTCCCAGATGTCGTAGCTGAGTGGCGACGGTAGCCAGGTCATCGGCCACGGCGGCGACCCGCTGCGCGCCACCTCCGATGTCGCGGATCGATTTCGGCAGAATTCCCAGGGCATCGACCTGACGGCCCAGACCACTGATCATCGACTCCACTCCGTGCAGCTCGGTCTGGCATCGATCGAGGGCGTCGGCTGCTGTGTCGGTGAGCGTGGTCACCGCGACCGCCGACGGGCGCGACTTCCCCGATGTGCTTGGTGAACCTATGAGAAAGACGCTTGCTGTCTCGGCGCCCGCTCCTGCCGCATCGAGCGCCTCGCCGGCTGTCCCGAGGAGTTCGGGTAGGCGCTTCAGGAGGTCGATCAGTTCGTCGCCGTGTTCCTGCACGAATTCGAGCGCTGCGGTGAACTGGTCGCGGTTCTCCCAGACCAGTCCCACGACTTCGGTGATCTTGTTTCGGTCGTCCCAGAGCTGATCGGCCAACGCGAAGACCTTTCGCAGATCCGAGCCGGTTGCTTTGCCAAGAAGGTCATCTATTCCCATCGGCGTATTCTGATCGAAACCCCGCATCAGCGGGTGGCAACACATCACTCGTCCACGCCGCTACCTTCGAGATGTGTCTTTCCTGTTCCGCTGCGTCCTTCGTGCACGCACGCAGATATTGACTGGTGGCTTGGTTGTGGTGATCGCACTGGTGGCCGCAGGTTGCGCAACCGATGTAGACCCGGAACTCACGTTGCTTCCGGCCGACTCCACCGTGCCCCCAACCACCGACCCCGCGCCGCCGGACGAGCCAGAAGAAGGGGCCGAAGCCGACCAACCACCACCGACCACGACAACCGAACCGGTGCCGACCACGATCGCCCCGGTCATCGAGCAACGGGTGGGCAACCCCTTGCGGGCCGTCACCGCAGCGGGCGACGTGCTTGGCAGCCGATCCGACAACATCATCACCTTCGAGGCGATTCCCTATGGCGAGGCGCCTACCGCGCAGCGCCGTTTCGAGCCGCCGGTTACCGACCTGGTGTTCGAGGGCGATTTCGATGCTTCCACGCCGGGGTCGTCATGCCCGCAGAACGACACCCACGTGAGCGTGCAGTTCTTCCCGGCGCCAGCGTTCGCCGAAGACTGTCTCACCCTCGACGTGTTCACGCCCGCTACGGGCGACGATCTACCGGTCATGGTTTGGTTCCACGGAGGCGATTTCGTGTCCGGGTCGGCTCATACCGATGCGTACGACGGAGCAAACCTTGCGCGTCGCGACGTGGTCGTGGTCAATGTCAACTACCGCATTGATGCGCTCGGCTTCCTCGTGACCGAAGACATGGCTCGTGACGCCGCCGGCGAACCATTCGGAAACCGCGGACTCCAGGACCAGATCGCAGCGCTCGGCTGGATCCAGCAGAACATTCGGGACTTCGGCGGCGACCCGGCCAACGTCACCATCTTCGGGCAGGGGAGCGGAGCCCGTTCGGTTTGTGGCCACCTCGCGTCGCCGATGTCTGCGGGGTTGTTCAGCAAGGCAATTCTGCACAGCGGTGGTGCATGTGACTCCATACTCACTATTGAAGAGGCCATCGATCGAGGCGAGCAGTGGCTCGCCGAAACCAGCTGCGCCGAGGCCGGTGAGGTGGTTGGCTGCCTTCAGTTTCTCGGCATCGACGACCTGCTTGCGGCCTCCGAGCAGTCTGGTGTCACCTTTGACCTCGTCGCCGACGGGGTGCTTCTCGACCGGAGCGCGTTCTCGCTTGCCAGCTCCGACGAACTCGGGTCGGTGCCCCTGCTGATCGGCTCAACGCTCGACGAAGGAACCCTCTTTGTGGTTGGTGCTGACGAGCCCACCGATCAGGAGCTACGCGATCTTGTTCTGGTCGAGCTTGAGGGCAACACCGATCTGTTGCTGTCGCAATATGAGGCGATTGAAACCAACTTGGCCAAGCAGGCGACGTTTCTGACCGACTCGAGATTTGCGTGTGCGAGCGACCGGTTGGCGAGCGCGGCAGGCGATGAGGCGGTCGTGCATACCTACCAGTTCGTGCACCGGAGTACCGATATGTTGCCCGAGCTCGGTGCCACCCATGGCTCCGACCTGATCTTGTTGTTCGGAAACCCCCAAGCGGTCGAGGGCCTCGACCTCGATGAGCTGAATGCTGATGATCAGCTGGTCGCTGACTTCCTGGCAACCGCGTGGACAACATTCGCTGCCGAAGGAACTCCGGGCGCCGGCACCGACTGGCCGCCGTACCTCGATAGCTCGCCGGCCCACCTGCTGATCGGCGCCGAGAACACCGTCTCGGCAACCGTGCAGGACGGCCGCTGCGAGATCCTCTCGGCTCGGTAAGACCGAAGACCTACGAGCTCGCCGAAAACACAGGGGTGATCGGCACCCATCCGCGTACCGAGTTGATCATCCACACATTGGTGGCTCGGTGCAGATCGTCGAGAACGACAACCTGCTCGCGAACCATGCCGGTGGCAACCAGCTCGGCGCGGAGCGTTCCCGGCAGCAGCCCGCAGATTACCGGGGGTGTCACCAGTTCTCCGTCGAGCTCCAGGACCACGTTGCCGATGGTGGTCTCGGTGAGCTCGCCCCGTTCGTTGTGCAGGAGCACGTCGGATGCTTTGGGGAACCGAGCCTGCGCGGATTCATAGACCTGGCGTCTCGTGGTTTTGTGAAACAGAAACTCATCGTCGGAGGAAACCGGCGCGGTATCGATGGGGACTTCGCGGCTGATGTTCGCGGCTGGACCGAGTGGATGAACTTCGAGCTCAAAGGTTCCATCCGGTGCGGCGAGAAGCCGGAGCCGGCTCGGAGCGTCGGCTTCGATGTCGGCCACCGCCATTCGAATCCGGATCAGGTCGATATCGAAACCGAAGTGGTTGGCCGACGCTTCGAGTCGGGCGAGATGCCGGTTGAAGAGCACGGCACCGGCTCGTGGGTCCCAGCCGATGGTTTCGAGAAGTCGAAAGTCTGATTGGGCATGATCGAGCACTCGGGTTTTGGTGCGGGTCTCGTGCCACTCGGTGCTCGGATCACTGTCCCAAACGATTCCGCCACCTACGCCGTACTCGGCGGTTTGTGCGGTGCGGTCGACGAACGCGGTGCGAATCGCCACGTTGAATTCGGCGACCCCGTCCGGTGCCATTGCACCGATGACCCCGGTGTACATGCCGCGAGGCTCGGGTTCGAGCTCGTGGATGATTTCGCAGGTACGCACTTTTGGGGCGCCGGTGATCGACGCAACGGGAAACAGGGCCTGGAAGATCTCGGTCATCGAGGCATCGGTGATGGCCTCGACCGTCGAGGTCATCGTGTGGATTGTGGGGTACTGCTCGACGGTGAGAAGTTCCGGGACCTGGACCGAGCCAACCTGGGCAATTCGGCCAAGGTCGTTGCGAACCATGTCGACGATCATGGTGTTCTCGGCCCGGTCCTTGATGCTTTCGGACAGGGCCAGAGCGGCGATGCGGTCCCACTCGGGGTCGGGGTGGCGGGCCGCGGTGCCCTTCATGGGGCGGGAGAGAATGCGACGACCCTCCTTGCGGAAGAACAACTCCGGTGAGGCCGAGCACACCGCCCGGTCGCCCAGGTCCACATACGCGCAGTGCGAAGCATTTTGCGCGCGGGCCAGGTCGGCGAAGAATCCAAAGTCGTCGCCGGTGAAACTCGCTCGTTGTCGCACCGAGTAGTTCGTTTGGTAGGTGTCGCCGGCACCGATGTAGTCCCGTACCCGGTCGATCGCGGCCTCGTAGTCGGATTGGCGTTGGCTCGAATGCCACGAACCCACCCGATAGACGCCGGTTTCCGGCGGATCGATGGTTCTGGGCTCTTCAAAGACGCCGAGTACGGCCAAGGGGACCCGGTCGTGACGGCGAGCCATTACCGACGGATCGAATGCCGGTCCGGCGTCATAGGACACCATCCCGGCAACCCAGAAACCATCGGCTGTGGCCTGACTTGCTCGATCGAGCACCGCCAGAACGTCATCGAGGTCTTCAGCCCACAACACGTCGACCGGTTGGTCGAACGCAAGCCACCGCCGCCGGCCGCGCAGGGGAAACTGACATACGATTCGGCGCAATTCGCCAAGGGGTTTGCCTGGTTCCATGCCCTATTCCATGCCCTAGGTCAGGGCGGGTGCGATCGACATCAGCGCTCTTCGAGGAGTCGCAGGAACACACCCGACCGGGGCTTCGGGTCGAAGTAGGAGGACTTCGGTGGCATGAGTCCATTCGAGTCTGCCACGGTCATGATGTCCTCGATCGTAGTCGCGGCGAGAATGAACGCTACGCCCCCGTCGACGTCGCATCGACGCACCAGTTCATCGATGCCGACCGGATCGGCCACGTACTCGATGGCGGGGTCCGCGTTGGGCTCAGAGATCCCCAGGATCGGATCGAGAATCGCATCCTGTAACACGGACACATCGAGGCCCGAGACCGCATCGTTGTGCTGACTCTGATCCCCGTTTGGCAGGGTGAGTCGATGCCACGAGTTCGCGAGGTAGATCGAAACCTCGCCAGGCGGCGGCGGGGCCTGGTCGATCCCGCTGAGCGGTCGGATTTCTCCCACCTGGCCCAGCGCGGCGAGGAGGTCGTCGACCGTCATGTCGTTGCGGTGGGCTACCCGGCGATGAAATGGCAGGACACGAAGCTGCTCGCTCGGGAAGCTGGCGACCAGGACCCGATGGAACGCTGAGCCGGTTTCGTGGCGCCCGGCTGCGACGGCGGCCGCCGCAAATCGGTGGTGGCCATCGGTGATGTAAAAAGTCTTGTTCTGCAGGAGGTCCTGCAATTGCCCACTTGTCGCAGCGTCGAGAATCCACACTTCCTGGCCCACGTTTCCGGCGCCGGTCGCGAGGGCCGGCGGGTTCGCAACCACCCGGTCGACAACGCTGTTGAGGTTGGCGTCGCTCTGGTGGGTCAGCGCAACCGGACTCGAGGCGGCGCCGACGACCTCGAGGTGGCGGGCCAACAGTTCGGTGCGGGCGGGTCGTACGTCTTCGTGCTTGCGAATTCGGCCGTCGAGCGCCGCCTCGACCGGCATCAACCCAACCACGCCAACCTGTTGGTGATCGCCAAGCGTCAGCCGGTAGACGACCAATCCGGGTTCGTCGGGCGCAGCAAAGACCTGGGCATCCCGAAGCGTCTGGAGCGAGTCCCGGCCCATGGCCAGAAGTTCTTCGGCGCTGAGCTCTCGGTCGGGGTCGTCGCCCGGCGAACGGGTGACATTGAGGTAGCTGTACGGCTCGCTGTTGGCGATGGCGCTGCGTTGGGTCGGGCTGAGAGCGTCGTAGGCGCCGGTGATGACCCGGTCGGCCCACTCAGCGGTAACCACGTGGGGCAGGAAACCCTGAAAAAGCGGCTCGGTCATGCGCGCTTCCAAGAGCTGGCGTGAATCACCTCGTCGATATTTCGTAGCGCATCGAGAACGTCCTCTCCGAGAGCGCCTGCCACATCGATGGTTGCCACCGCGGCGTTCGATCCGGCGAAGATCTGGTTCTGCATCGTCTCGACGTTGATCTCGGATCGGCGGAGAACGTCGAACACCTTTGCGAGCACACCAACGCGGTCGAAGTGTCGAACGATGAGTGACGCTGTAGCCGGCGTGGCCTGCTCGATGTTGACGCAATTGAGGACTCGCCCGTCGCCGTAGGCCTCGAGGACCTCCAGGACACCCGAAGCAATGGCGGCCTGGCTCTGGTCGGTCGAGGCGCCGATGTGGTGGGTGCCAACCACGTTGGGATGTTGGGCGACCTTGCAGGAGAACGAGTCGGTGGACGAACTGGGTTCGTCACAGAACACGTCGAGCCCCGCCCGAAGGCCGTTGTCCAACGCGTCGAGGAGCGCCACTTCGTCGATGACCTCTCCCCGGCTGGTGTTGAGAAGGATCGCGTTGGGTTTCATCGAGTTGAGGAACTCGGCGTCGACCATGGCCGTGGTGTCTTCGGTGGCGGGCACGTGAATCGAGATGACATCGCAGTGCTCGAGGAGCTCGCGCTGGGTGTCGAGCAGCCGGATACCGGCTGCGCGGATGCGGTTCTCGATTGCCTGGCTGCGGCCCGCTTTGCGGACCGCATAGGGGGCCATGCCGAACCCTTTCGCTCGGTCGGCGAACGCCAATCCGATCGAGCCAACTCCGACGATGCCGACGTTCTTGCCGAAGAGGCCGTCGGCTGAGGAATACAGCTTCTTGTTCCATTGCCCGGCGCGCAGGTCGGCCACGTTGTCGGCGATTCGTCGGTCGACCGCAATGAGGAGCCCCATCGCGAGTTCGGCCACCGCAATGGCGTTCTGTCCTGGGACATTGCAGACATACACGCCTTTATCGGCTGCCGCCTGCTTATCGATGGTGTTGGTGCCGGCGCCGGCACGAATGATCATGCTGAGCATCGTCGCCGCGCCCACCGTGGCTCCGGTTACCGGAGTGCTTCGGACGATGAGCACCTGATGGTCGCTGATGGCCGTGGGAAGGTCATCAGCCCCCAGGTCCGGCGCGTAGGTGATCTCGTGACCGGCGACTTCCAAAGCGCTACGGGCGGCCTCGGGGAACGAGTCGGCAAAAAGAAGTTTCACGGGGGTATCTCCTGGTGAGCACGTCGCGTCCGGCGGGAGCGGGAGGCGAGAATGTCAGATCGAAGTGATGGGTTGTCGGTACCGAGGGTAGCGCCGACCGGCGGAAGAACCTAGAGCCGGATATACACCTTGAGGTCGTTGGGCTGGCGGAAGGTGTAGCGGTCGCCGCGCATGGTGGCGTTGTCATGGAACCGTTGTCGGGACTCCTCGCGATGCATCTCCATGCTCGCCTGACGACTCGGATCGATTCCCACCACCACCGATTCCCATTCGTCGGCGTCGGCGTAGGAGTGCTCGGTGTCGAACGTGACGTGGTCGCGAAGCGAAAATCCCAGTTCCGATGCGCCAGCCAGGGCATCCTGCGCGAGTCCTCGCACCACCGTTTCGTCGTCGATGAGTCGGTTTGTCTCGAAACCCGGCCCCGCGGGGACCGGTTCGATGACATATAACGTGCCGCCCGGCTTCAGCACTCGATGAGCCTCGCGGAGCGCATTGGTCATCTCCTCGGCCGGCACGTGGTGAAGTGAGTACGAGAACACCACGCCGTCGGCCGATGCAGCGTCGAATGGTAGGTCCTGGCCCACCCCCTCGCGGTAGGAGTCGTGATGCTCGGGGTCGGCGTCGAGCGCCCGTTGACGCATGACCTCGCCACACTCGACACCGATCGCATGCGCGCCACGGCTTCGCATGAATCGAACGAGCTCGCCCGCCCCGCTGCCGACATCGATGACGGTCTTCTCAGCGAGCGGGAGGTGTTGGGCGAGGACTTCGTTCGGGTCGGCGACAGCTTCGGAATCGTTCATCGTTGATGTTCCTGAGTTTCTGGAGAGGTGTCTTGGGGTGGCTTTGGTCGGAGGAGACGATTATGCCCCTTCTTGGGCAGGAGCTGGGCAGCCATCGAAGATGCGCGGGTTGGAAACGGAATGAAACGCACCTTGCGATCGGCAGGCGGTGCTTCGGCCACCATCACGCGATAGCCCACGAAAATGGCGATCGCTATGGTCGTGGCCGCAATGACAAAGAAGAACATCTGTGGGTCAACGATCGACATCAAACCCGCGGCCACGAGTGGTCCCAGCACGGCGCCGGTCCCGTTGACCCGCACAAGCGAACCGCTGGCTCCGAGCACTTGTTCGCGAGAGAGCCAATCGTTGGTGTAGGCGATTCCCAGCGAATAGGCGGGAAACAGCGTGGCCCCGAGAAAGAACATGGCCAGGATGACGACATTTGAGTCAACGGCGACCGTGGTCGGAGCAATCGCGGCGACGGTGGCAGCCACCGATACCACGACGATGACCGCCCGGCGCGAGACGCGGTCGCTCACCCAGCCGATGGGCATCTGACCGGCCAACGCTCCCAGCAGTGGCGCGCTCATGAAGATCGCAATGCGGCTGTCGTTGAGACCAACCGTCGCTGCGTACACGGCGCCGATGCCGAGGAGGGTTCCCGATCCGGCGCCGATGAAGAGGGAGGTGACCAGGCCGGTGGGAACGATGTCCCAAATCTCTTTGATCGATACACGGGTGGGGGTCGAGATAGGCGGGGCGCTGGTCTCGGAAAGCGAGATCGGGACCAGAGAAAGTGAGACGAGTACCGAGGAGAGAATGAACAACGAAAAGCCGTTGGTGTCGGCCACGTTGAGCAGGAGTTGTCCGGCCGAAACGCCAGCCATGGTGACCACCATGTACACCGACAGCAGTCGGCCTCGTGTCTGATTGTCGGCCAGCTCGTTGAGCCAACTTTCGACCACTACGTAGAGTCCGGCCATACAGAGGCCGAACACGAATCGCATGAGTCCCCACGAGATCGGGTTGATCCACACGGCATGGATAAGCACCGCGCTCGATGCGGTCGAGGCGAGCGCCGCGAACACCCGGATATGGCCGACGCTCTTCAACACATGGGTGGCGTACATGCTGCCCGCGAAGAAGCCGGCAAAGTACGACGCCATCACGATGCCCGACACGGCGACGCCAAAGCCCTCGGCCTCGGCGCGGATGCCCAGGAGTGAACCCTGCAACCCGTTGCCGGCCATCACCAACGCAAGGCCCAGAAACAGGGCCCATGTCGCGGCAGCGGTGTTCGAGGGCGAGACGAGCGGACGCCCGACCAGCCCCGGCGTCGGCGATTCGAGCTGCGTAGCCATACGCGGGCAGCGTACCTATTCGACCGCGTATCCGATACCGGTTTTTTTGCCGGTTTTCACACCGCGGGAAGGGCACGGGAAGGGCGTGAGAAAGGGGGGTATGTGGAGGGCAGAAACCGCAGGTCAGCGCAACCGGAGTCTCACACTTTGGGCAGGAGCGCTATCTGTCGCGCCTCGGCGACGAGCCCCACGACAGGATCCCAGATCTCGACATCGCCGCTGAACATTCCACCGAAGATGTAGGCGGTGTCATAGGTGGTCATCAGCGCGGGTGAGACCGGCCGTCGGCGATAGTGCACCGTGAGCTCGACGGTCGGTGCCCAACCAACCGGAAGGTCGGTGTTGAAGATGGTTGGAGGGTAGGAATCGGCAAACATCGTGAGAGCAACGGCGTCGACCGGTTCGTCATCGTGGAGTCTGAGCCAACCGCCCATTTCCGGCTGGCCGTCCGGGGTACCGGTGGCAAAGCCCGCCCGCCGAGGATCGTGGTGGATCTCGAACCGACCCGTGAACGGCGGGGGATAGAACTGTTGCTGATCGGCGGTCGGTGCGGTGTGGATGCACTCGTCAATCGGAGCGATGTCGGGCGGCTCGGATCGGATGAGGGTGGGGCCTTCCATCGCCTCGAGATCGCCGAAGGTGCCGGTGGCCCGGATGATCTCTTTGTCGTTCTGATACAGCACCGCGCTGACCGTTGAGAGCGTGCGACCCTCTCGTCCCCTGTCGATTCTGATGGTCGCCGGTCCGGCGGCACCGGGTCGTTCGAAGTGAGCGTTCACCGCGATCGGATCCGGCTTGTCGACGGCGTCGAGCATCGCTCGAACAGCGAGCGCCATCACATAGCCCCCGTTGGTCACCGAGCCGATGTCCCAGCCCTCGTGCAAGGTGGTTTCGTAGATGTCGGTGCCCTGCGCTTGCACGGCGGTTTGTTCAGCGAAGCTCATCGACAATGAATCTAGAGGCATCTAGGAGGTATCTAGGAGGGGAGTGTCCACCGCAGCGTCATGGTGCCGGCCAGCGGTCGGCCGGGTTCCACGAGCTGCGGGTCGGTGTTGAGTTGGTTTGGCGGCCCACTCTGGGGTTCCACCGCCATCGCATGATCTGGCTCGGTGAAAACCACCCAGTGATCGAAGGTCGAGCTGATCTCGAGTTCGAGGGCGCCGGCCCATCGAATAACCGGTGGCGCAGCCAGGCCGACGAAGGTCTCGTTCCATGGCGGCGGGGGCACCGCAACCAGATTGCCGGTGGGGATCATGTCGTCGTCGAGCTCATAGGTCTGGCTCGGCTGCACATCGATCTCGGCGGATGCGCCGCGATCGAGTTGCCGTCGAAACCAGGGATGCCAGCCGGTGAGCGCTGGCATCGGCCGCTCCTCGTTGGCGATCTCGATACCGACGGTGAGCGCATCCCCGTCGAGTTCGAACGTCTGCGTTGCGGACCCGCCGAAGGGCCACGGATCGGCCAGAGCGGTTGTGATGACGATGGTCGACTCGGTCTGGCTCACGACCGACCACTCCTGCAGGTGCGCAACGCCATGGTTGGCATGCGGTGGGCTGGTAAGGGGGAACTCGTGGTCCGTGCCGTCGAAGTGAAGTTTGCCGAAGGGCAGGCGGCCGGCCCAAGGCGCCATCGGGAATGAACCCCAGCGGGTTGCTTTCATGTCGGGCGCAGCCTTGGGAACGAGGAGCTCCAGTCCATCGACGGCCAGCGAAGCCAGGCGTCCTCCCGCCAGTTCGATCGTTGCGGAGGACTGGTCGTTGCGAAGTTCCAGCGGCGAATTCATAGGCCGAGTCTAGAAGGGCCGCCGTTGCCCACGGCTCAGGCGTGGTGTGAGATACTTGACCGCTATGTCCCAAACCACACCCCCATCGTCGAACGGGTCTACTGCCACCCACTCTGGCCGATGCGCCTGCGGCGGCGTGCAATACACCGTCAGCGGCGAGCTTCGCTCGGTGAGCAACTGTCATTGCGAACCGTGCCGTCGCATCACCGGCCACCACATGGCGGCGACCTCGGTGGATTCGTCGGCCATCGACTTCGAGGCCAAGGATTCGCTCCAGTGGTGGAGCCGCACCCCCACGGTCGACTATGGGTTCTGCAACAACTGTGGATCCACGCTCTTCTGGCGAGCCGCCGACAAGCCCGATCATCTCTCGATCGCCGCCGGCACGCTCAACAACCCCACCGGTTTGCGGACCTACGAAGCCTTGTTCGTGGCGGACGCGGCCGACTATCACGAACTCGACCCGTCGGTGCTCCAACACACGCACGACCGCTAGGGGCGAAACAGCATGGGACAACTCGATGAACCCATGCCGCTGGCCGATATCGACTTCTTCGATCCGGCTATCAACGACTGTCCCTACCACGCCTACCGTACGATGCGCGACGACGCTCCGGTGTGGTTCGACCCCAAGCTCCAGGCCTATGTGATCAGCAGGCACGACGATGTACGTGCGGTGCTTCAAGACACCGAACGGTTCGTGAACTCGCGGAAGGCATATCGCAAGAATCGAACCGATCCCGAGATCATCAAGCTGTATGAGGACAAGGGCTGGGTGCCCGGCGCGACGCTCGCCGGGCGGGATGACCCGGAGCATAAGGAGATGCGGGCCCTTTTCGATCATGCATTCCGCCCCAAACGAATACGCACGCTCGAGCCGCAGATCCACAATCTGGCCCACGAGCTCATCGATGAGTTCATCGACGCGGGAACCTGCGACTGGGTTCGCCAATTCGCCGTACCGCTGCCGCTGGTGGTCATCGGTATCCAGATGGGTGCCGATCGCGACGACATCTGGAAGATCAAAGCCTGGACCGACGCGTGGGTGCAGCGACTCGGACTCATGCAGACCCGCGAGGAAGCGGTGTGGTCGACCGAGATGGAAATCGAAGCTCAGCACTACTTTCAGCCGATCTTCGAGCGGCTGCGCGCCGAACCCGACGACACACTGTTGAGCGATCTGGTCAACACCGAGATTCCCGAATGGGGAAGGTGTCTCAACGACAACGAGCTACACGCCGAGATGATGGCCGACACTTTTGTGGGGGGAAGCGAAACCACCACCAATGCCCTGTCGGGCGGTGTGCGGTTGCTTATCGAACACCCCGACCAGTGGGATCGACTCAAGAGCGATCCCGAGCGGTATCTGCCGGTACTGGTCGAGGAGGTGCTGCGGCTCGAGTCGCCTGTGCAGCGGCTCAGTCGCACGTGTGTGGAGGACGTCGAGCTTCATGGGGTCACGATTCCCGCGGGCTCGATGGTGTTGATCGGCTACGCCGCGGCCAATCGTGACGAGCGGATGTTTGAAGCCCCGGCGGCCTTTGATCTCGACCGCTCCGACGCCAAGAAACACGTGACCTTCGGGTTTGGCACCCACTTCTGCCTCGGTGCCCCGCTGGCTCGCCGCGAGCTTCTGTTCGGGTTCACGGCAATGGTCGAACGAATCGATGAGCTGTGGTTTGTCGATGACACCGATCTCACGATCGCGCCCAACTATTTTCTGCGGGCGCTCAAGGAACTGCAGATCGGCTTCCGGGCGGCGGTCTGAAACCCCAAAGCTGTCAGCCGGGCGGCGGAAGCACGCACGGTTGCCCGATGTAGAGACCGATGTTGTCGCCGGTTCGACCTTCGGGCCCCTCGTTGAGGAGGTCGACGAGTACCTGCGCGACCTGCGCGGGTTGCATCCAGGTCGCCACAACGCCGGGATCGGGATCACCGCCCAACCACTCGCGAAGCATCGTGGTGTCGGTAGCGCCCATGCAGAGGCTGTTCACTCGCACCCCTTGACGAGCCAAGGATCTCGCCCAATCGAGGGTCAGGCCGTTGATCGCCCACTTCGCGGCGTTGTAGAGATCCATGCTGCCGTGACCGTGGAAGCGGTCGAGTCCGGGGCCGGGCATCACGTGATCGGTACTGATGTGCACGATGTTTCCGCCTTGGTCCATTGCGGCTCCGGCTGCACGCCCGAACAGAAAGTGACCCTTCAGGTTCGAGCCGACGAGTCGATCGAAATCGTCGGTGGCCGTCTCCCACGAATCCCGAGGGCCGGTGGGCCATACCTCTCCCGCGTTGTTCACCAGAATGTCGATCCTGCCGTGGGTGTCCAGGGTGGCGTCGATGACCGACCGCACGTGCGTAGCGTCGGCGACATCGCCGACAT
>CAZGVQ010000012.1:0-18100 GCA_964529355.1 uncultured Acidimicrobiales bacterium | reverse complement strand
GATCGAGCATGCCGCCGAGCACCTGGTGCGCCACACCTACAGCGAGCCGTGGTGGGACGTCCAGCAGGGCGCAGCGCTGGCCCACGAGAAAGTCACCTTGTACGGGCTGCCGGTGGTGAACCAGCGTCGCATTCAGGTTGGTCGCCTCGACCCCGAGATGGCTCGCGAGTGGTTCATCCACCACGCCCTCATCGAAGGCGAGTGGGAGGGCGCGTACGGATTCATCGAACACAACGCTGAGGTCCTCGAAGAGGTACGCAACCTTGCGGCTCGTACCCGTTCGGCCGACGCTTCGGTCGATTACGACCGACTCTTCGCCTTCTACGAAAAGCGCATCGGCGACAAGGTCACCTCGGCCGGATCCTTCAACCGATGGTGGAAGGAGAAACGCAAAAAGGGGAAGCGGGGCGGGCAGCTGCTCGACCTGGTGGTCGATGACCTCATCGATCGCGAAGAGGCGGCAGCCGATGAGCGCGATTACCCAGAGCATTGGGTGGTTGGTGACCTGTCGCTGCCGCTGACCTATGAGTTCGAGCCCGGTAGCCCCCGCGACGGCCTGGTGGTCAACATTCCAGTGGCCTCGCTGCGGCATCTCGACGCGTCGACGTTCGAGTGGAACGTTCCCGGTGTCCGCGACGAGCTGGTCGAAGCCACGTTGCGGACCATGCCCAAATCGCTCCGCAAGGAGTTCGTGCCGATTCCCGACACGGTCGCGGCCATCGTTGGCGGGCTCGACGACGAGCGGGGGTTCCTCGAGGAGATTCGACGGGAGTTGGCCGCGCACTCCGGGGTTCAGGTCGGACCCGAGTCCTTTGACCTCGCCCGGTTGCCCGACCACCTGCGTCCCACGTTCCGGGTATTCGATGAGACCGACACCACGGTGGCCGAAGGTCGCGACCTGGCGGTGGTGGCGGCCGAGGTACACGGCCAGGTCGAGGCCGACCTGGCCGAAGGCACCCACGAACTCGAGCAATCCGGACAAACCGCCTGGGTGTTCGGCTCGATCCCGTCGTCGACGACAACCATCGCCGCCGGTGCCGAGGTGGTCGTGTACCCATCGCTGGTGGATGAGGGCGACACCGTCGGTCTCTCGTTGCTCGCGAGCGCCGATGAGCAATGGGCGTCGATGTGGACGGGTACCCGTCGGTTGTTGCAGTCGTCGATTCCCGGGCAGGCCAAGACCTTCCGGCCACTCCTCACCAATGCCACCAACCTGGCGCTCTTGTCAGGTCCCTATGAGTCATCGGTCGAGTGGTACAACGATGTCGTCGCGGCGGCGATCGAGGCCGCGATGCGCAGCGCGGGTGGAATCGTCTGGAACGAGGATGCCTGGAACGAGCTGTTGGCCACGGTTCGGGCCGAGGTCTCCGATCGGGTGACGGCAATCGGTCGCACATCGGCGGAGATTCTGGTGACGGCTGCCGATGTGCAGGAGCGGCTTGTTTCTCTTTCGAACCCAAAGCTGGTCACCAATGTCACCGACGCCCGCAACCATCTCGACCGACTCATCTACCCGGGCTTTGTGCAGGGGGTCGGCGCCGATCGCATCGACGACGTGTTGCGCTACGTGATGGCTATCGATCACCGACTCGAGAAGCTTCAAAGCCGTATCGCCGTCGACACCAACCTCACCCGAACCTGTGTGACGCTGGAGAACGAGGCCTACCGCACGATCGACGCAGTGCCCGCCAGCGCCGCCACCGAGGAAATCATCTGGATGCTCGAAGAACTCCGGGTCAGCAGTTTTGCCCAGCAGGTAGGCACCAAAGGCACCGCCAGCGAGAAGCGGATTCGAAAAGCGCTTCGTTCCCTTTAGCGATTGCTCTCTAGGCTCTCCTCATGGCATCGCCACTCCAACTCGAGTTTGTGCAGTCGGCGGCCAAGGCCGAGCAGCTTCCTGACGGTGTGGTGGAGTTGGCCGTGATCGGCCGGTCGAACGTGGGCAAGTCGTCGCTCATCAACGCGCTGGCCAACCGCAAGAAGCTGGCGCGCACTTCCAAAACGCCTGGCGCCACCAAACTCATCAACATCTATGAACTGCAGCCCGAAGGTTCCGGTCGGTGGCTGGTGGACCTGCCGGGCTACGGCTTTGCAAAGGCGTCGGCCAACGAGCAGACCCGATGGAAGAACATGATCGATGCGTACCTCACCCAACGCGAAACGCTGCAAGGTGCCCTGGTGCTCATCGATGGTGCCGTGGGGCCTACCGATCTTGACCTTCAGACCGTCGAGTGGCTCGAGACCATCGACCTTCCCTACAACTTCGTGGCCACCAAGTCCGACAAAGTTCGCCCATCAAAGAGTGCAAAACGTCGGAACGATCTCACGAAAAAGCTTGGCGTGAAGAAGTCCGAGGTCCGCTGGGTAAGCGCCGAGAAAGGCACCGGCATCAGCGAACTCCGAGGCGAAATCCGAGAGTTCCTCCTCGATACTTAGAGCTTCGTCTCAGGTCCCTTACTAGGTTCGGGTGATTCCTTCGTTGGTTGCTCTTAGGGTTCGGCCTGGGCGGGCTTGGGTGATTTCGCCATCGACCACCGTGACCTCGCCGGCTTTCACGGTGAAGAGATAGCCGTCGGCCTTCTGGAGGAGTCGCTGACCACCGGCTGGCAGGTCGTTGACCATGTACGGAGCATGCAGATGCAGCGCGGAGTGATCGATGACGTTGACATCGGCCAGCATTCCCGGCGCAAGAACGCCGCGATCGAACATCGAGTAGGTCTCGGCTGTGGCCTGCGTTTGTTTGTGCACCAGTAGCTCGAGAGGAAGCTTCTCGCCTCGGTTGCGATCGCGAGCCCAGTGGGTGAGCAGGTAGGTGGGGAAGCTGGCGTCACATATGAGACCGCAGTGCGCGCCGCCATCACTTAGGCCCGAGATCGAGGCCGGGTGCTCCACCATGGCGCGGATCGCGTCGTGGTTGTGGTCGACGTAACTGCCGAGCGGTGAGAACAAGAAGGCATCGCCATCGTCCTCGAGCATCCAGTCGAGCACGACCTCCTGGGGCAGGCGACCCTCGCGTTCGGCCACGGCGAGCGCACTGGCGTCCTTCGGTGGCTCGTAGTCGGGCGGGTCGCCGAGCCGATACATCTGGTGCCACATGGTGGCCAGACCAGCAGCCGACTTCTGACGGGTGCGGGGCTCCTCGGCGATGAGCGCTCGGCGGATCTCGGGATCGCGCAGTTTGGCGACGATCTCGGCCAAGGGGAGTCCCCAATAGTTACGGAACGTCGGATGGGCCTTGAACGGATGGAACGAACTACGAAGACCAAACAGAAGACCTGTTGGCCGCACCGGCACCTGCGGCGACACCCGGGCGCCCTTGGCGCTCTGGGCTGCTGCTGCGTCGAGCTGCTCGAGGAAATGCTCGGGCTTTGCGGGGTCCTGCGCCAGTGAATACGTGACGTTCACGCCGCGGCTCGACAGGTTGTGCAGCCACTCGCGTTCGCCTTGATCGACATGGTCGTCGGAGATGTACTGGAACAGCCCCCGTCCAACCTCGGCAAGGGCATCGGCAACAACACCCAGCTCGTCGTCGTGGGCGAAGGTTCCCGGAATGTACCCGTGCTTTGATCGATGCAGCACCGTGCGCGAGGTGGAGAAGCCAAGGGCCCCGGCCTCGATGCCTTCCACCACCAACCGCGCGATCTGTTGGTGCTCCTCAGCGGTCAGTTCGTCTTCATGGGCCCGTTCGCCCAACACGTAGGCCCTCACGGCGGTGTGGGGCACCTGGCCGGCAACGTCGATGGTCCGGTGCTTCGACGCGACCACATCGAGATATTCGCCGTAGGTCTCCCACTGCCAGTCGATGCCTTCGTGAAGTGCCGTCCCCGGGATGTCCTCGACACCCTCCATCAGCTCGACGAGGAAGTTCTCGCCGTCGGGTCGAACCGGTGCAAAGCCGACCCCGCAGTTCCCCATGACCGCGGTGGTCACGCCGTGCTGTGATGACGGCGCCATCTCTTCATCCCAGATGACCTGACCGTCATAGTGGGTATGAACGTCGACCCAACCGGGGGTTACGAGAGCGCCATCGGCGTCGATCTCTCGTCGGCCTTTTTCGCCGACCTTGCCTACGGCCACGATCTGGTCGCCGTCGATGGCGACATCAGCGGCGCGGGCCGGTGCGCCGGTTCCATCGACTACTTTTCCGCCGCGAATCACTAGGTCGTACATACGAAATCTCCTCTAGGTGACCTCTTCGTTGTATCTCAGTGCGGGTGATTTGCCCCAACTTTCCGCAACGAGTCGCGGGTTGTGGAGCGTCGTCACACCATGGTGAACTCAACCATGAGTCTTGAGCTTGTCGAGGTCAGTTCACCGCAGATCAACGTTGCCGGTGCAGCGTTCTACTTTCATCCCGACACGCTGGCCCGAGGGAAGGCCCTTGGCCTCGATGGGTTCCGGTTCTACTTTCTTGGTCGAGGCGGAGTTCTCGGAGACGTTGAGGCGACCGTCATCGCGTCGGCCTTCGGCTATTTCCACCAGGACGTGGTTGGCAAGATCTGGGATTCTGCCCGCGAGAAACTGGCACCGCGCGATGCCGCGACGGAGTACCTCGAATGTGCAGCCGCCCTCGGCCGGAAATCCCTCGCCGAGATCGACGGGCTCGATGCGTTCAACGAAGCGGCCGAGACCGTCACGTCTGCCGTCGACGTCTCGAGCCTCGCGCTGTTCGCTGGTGTCATCGACCAACCGCTTCCCGAGGACACCGCTGGCCGCGCCTACCGCAACCTTGTGGCGCTGCGTGAGCTTCGGGGCAGCATGCATCTTCTGGCAATCGTCGCTTCGGGATTGGCGCCGTCGGTTGCCCATGCCATTCGCCGCCCCAACGACGTCGCAGCCTTCGGATGGGGCGACGGACCCGAGGTCGTCGACTCCGATCGGGCGTCCCTCGCTAAAGCCGATCGTCTCACCGACGAGCTGATGGTCCCCATGTTCGATGTGCTGTCGGCTGATCAGGCCGAGGCCCTGCGGTTCGGCGCGCAGCGGATGTTCGACGTGTTCGAAGACGCCAATCGCTTCCAGAATCGAACCGATCGGTAGCCGGCGGTTACATTGTCGCGATGTCCGGCCGTGCCAGCCTCGTCATAGATACCGATACCGCATCCGACGACGCGGTCGCGTTGCTCCTCGCGGCAAAGGAGTCGTCGGTGGATATTGCGGCCGTCACCATCGTTGCGGGAAACGTGCCGATCGATCTCGCCGTGCGGAACGCCATCGTCACGCTCGATATCGCGGGTGCCGGGGATGTTCCGGTCTATGTGGGCCATGACACCCCGATGCAGCGGACGCTAGAGACCGCTCAGGATGTGCACGGCCCCGACGGTATGAGTGGCGCCGCTCTAGCCGAACCATCGCGCGTGCCGGCCGACGAACATGCGGTCGACGTGTTGGTGCGGCTCGCCAACGACGAGCCGGGTATCCACACGCTGGTCACCCTCGGCCCGATGACCAACATCGCGGCGGCGCTTCAGCGCGATCCGGAGTTACTCACTCGGTTTCGACACACCTTCATGATGGCGGGTTCGCCCGACGGTGTCGGAAACGTGAACACCGCGGGCGAGTTCAACGTGTGGGCTGACCCCGAGGCGGCGACCATCGTGCTCGCGGCTCCCGGTGCCAAGACGATGATCGGTTGGAACGTGTCGCGTCTCTACACGGTGATCCGACCCGAAGAACACCAGCGATTCCTCGGCCTCGGCGTGGTGGGAGAGTTCGTGGCGAGCATCAACGTGGCGGTCGATACGTATTGCCGCGAAGTCAGCGGACTCGACGGCTACGACCTTCCGGACCCCGTTGCCATGGCTGTAGCGCTCGACGAAAGCCTCATCACCGACGCGACCGACGAGTGGATGGTGGTGGGTCTCGACGAGCCAACCCGCGGCGCCGTGCTCATCGATGGCCGCGCCAATGCGCCTGAACCCAACTGCCGAGTGGTTTGGGCGGTTGACGAGAGTCGATTCAAACAACGGCTGTTCGCCGCCTGCGAAATCTGACGGATCTCCGCTGAGCACCTACATTCCACACGTGCTCGCTGAACCCGATCGCTCTGTTTTCGTCGACCTCGCCGGTACCCGTATTCGCGTCTGGGAGTGGGGTGATCCGGGCGATCCGACCGTTATCTGCCTCCATGGAGCGTTCGATCACGGGCGAATGTTCGACGAACTGGCGCCATGGGTGGCCTCGCTTGGATATCAGGTGGCTGCAGTGGATCATCGAGGTCATGGCGACAGCGATCGGCTGTTCACGGGGCAGGTCTTCCGGACGGCTGCCATCGATGTCGCTCGGCTGGCAATGCACTACGGGGCACCGGTCGGGATCGTCGGCCACTCGATGGGTTCGGGAATGGGTCTCAGCGTCTCGGCAACGTGGCCCGAGCGGGTGCGTTGGATCGTCAGCCTCGACGGTCTCGGACCCCCCGACTCCGCGTTCACCCTCGACGACTTCGGAGCGCTGACCACCGGCATGGTCGACCATGCCATCAAGACCTTTGGCCGCGATCGACGGATCTTTCCGTCGAAGGAAGCAATGGTGAAGCAGCGCGGCGACATCAACTACCGAGTACCCGCGCCATGGCTCGAGCATCTCGTCGAGCACGGCTCGGTGGCCAACGGCGATGGCTGGTCATGGAAGTGGGATCCAACCTTCAATGTCAACATTCCCGAGGGTTTCCGACGTGAGATCATCACCGGAGAGTTCCAACGAATGAGCCGGCCACTGCTCGCCCTTACGGGTGGCGAAGAAGACATGTGGTCCGAGACCTCCGCTGCGGAGATCGCAGAACGAATCAGCATCTTCGCCGACGCGCGTCACCACGCCGTTCCCGGAGGAGGCCACTACCTGCATCTGGAGCAGCCCGACCTGGTGATGGCCCTCATCGAGGACTTCCTCGATGAGGTCGGGACGAAGTGATGGCAGAATCCTCCGTTCTGGTACTTCACGAGGTAGGCGATGTGGCCGGCGGCGACCCCTGGGCGGCCGCCTTTGCCCAAGGCCCATGGCGCAACGTTCTCGCACCAGATCTGCCAGGTCACGGGAGCGCCCCGACTTCTGCCGGCGAAGAGTACGAGATGACCGACCCGGCATTCGTCGCAACGCGCCTCTTCGCTGCCGAGGGCATTGAGAAGGTGGATGCCGTGGTGGGTATCGGTGTGAGCGGTTGGTCGGCCCAGATCCTTGCGATAGCCGGACGAGCCGATCGTCTTGTTCTGGTGAACGGACTCGGCGATCCTTTTCTGAACGTCGATGAACTCCTCGAGCGCCGGATGGAGAGGATGCGGGTCATCGCTGAGTCGACAAAACCGCTGGCCGACGCGCCGCCCACGACGCACGGCGATCGCGACCTGGCCGTGCGGGCTGCTGGCCAAACCGAGGTGCCAGTGCTGCTCATCGGCGCCGACAGTGCGGCCCATCGCGAGTTTGTCGAGACCCTTCCGAATGCCACCCTTCGAACCACCAGCGACCATGATCCACAGGTGATCGCGCAGATGGTGGCCGAGTGGTCGACGACGCAGTAGGCGCATCGGCCACCAACGCGCAACGCGCCCAGCGAACCTTTTTGTGGTCGGGGGTTATTTGGCAGCTCTGTATGGGCAGCTACTGGGCGCTGTTCTTCACCCGAGTGGTCGTGGATCTCAACCTTCCCGCGGTGCAGCTGCTTCTCCTCGGCACGGTCAAGGAAGTCACGATCCTTCTGGCAGAGATCCCGACCGGTGTGGTGGCCGATCTGCGAAGTCGCCGAACGTCGGTGATACTCGGCTTTCTTTTCGCGGGGAGCGGAATCGTCCTTGCCGGACTCGGCAACTCTTTCGCTGTTGTCGCGTTTGCCCAGGTGCTATGGAGCTTCGGCTCGACCTTCCGCAGTGGCGCTGAGACCGCATGGATCACCGACGAGGTCGGGTCGACGTCGGTGGTCGAACCGCTGCTCATCCGCCGGGCTCGGTACGGACTATTGGGTGTCGTTGTTGGTGTTGCCGGGTCCGCGGCAGTCGCCGCCGCCTGGTCGCTGACTGCCGCGTTGGTGCTGGTGGGAACCGTGGTAATCCTGCGGGGCCTTTCGCTCATCGTCATCATGCCCGAGACGGGATTCACCCCACTTGCGGGACCAGGGTCTCCGCTTCAACGATTCGCGAACCTCCTGAAGGTCGGCGGCGCCGCTACCCGTCGGATCCGCCCGCTTCGTCGCCTGTTCATCGTGGTTGCGCTGGCCGGGTTCGGCAGCGAAGCGGTCGATCGTCTCTACGTGGCTCGGTTCGACCAGCTCCCCGAAACGTCGGTTGCCGTCGATGCCACGCTCGTGGGCGGAATCACGATCGCGCAGGCGCTGCTCGGTGCTGCAGCATTGCTGGTGTTGGGGAACCGTCTTCGTGGTGAACGACTCGTTCCCTGGTTGGCGGTGTTGCACCTGGGCACTGCGATCGGTGCGTTCGTGCTTTCGAAAGGAAACGTGTTGGCGCTCGGGGTTGCCGGAGTGATCGCGACCGGAATGCTCCGGGCTGTTGCCCGCCCACTGGTCGAGGCCTGGACCAACACCTTTGCCGAGACCCAACACCGCGCAACCATCCATTCCTTCCTCGGGCAGGCGCAGTCGCTCGGCGAGATCAGCGGCGGAATCGGGCTGGGCATCGTGGCCACAATTTTCGATATCTCCACCGCACTGCTGGTGTCGTGCGGGGTGTACGTGGTGGCCGCGACCCTCACCGCACTCGCCCGGCGGCTCTGGAGCGAGCACCCGCCGAGCGACGGGCAGGCAACGCTCGCCTAAGCGAGAATTCCTCCGCCATCGACCACCAATGCCTGACCGTTGATGTAGCGAGCGGCGTCGGTGCACAACCAGGCGGCAACGTCGCCGATGTCGGCCGGCTGACCGAGGCGACCGCCGGGCACAAACTTGGCGATCTGCTCCAGCTGGCCGTCTTCGTAGTTGGCCCGCACGCCGGGTGTATCGATGAGTCCCGGCAGCACGGCGTTCACGCGGAGTCCCTGTTTGCCATAGTCCTGCGCGACATGGGCGGTGAGACCCACCACGCCCCGCTTGGCTGCGCTGTACGGTGCGCGTCCGGGTGCCGGGACCCGGGCCGCTCCCGACGAGGTGTTGACGATCGCGCCACCCCCATTGGCCGTCATGTGAATGATCTCGTGTTTCAGGCACAGAAACGTGCCGGTGAGGTTCACCTCCACCGACTCGCGCCAGTACTCGATGGGCATCTCATGAATCGCGTACTGACCCATTGCGTTGCCGGCATTGTTGAACGCCGCGTCGAGCCTTCCGAACGTGTCGACGGTGGCCGCGATCATGGCTTCGACCTGTGCTTCGTCGGTGACATCGCAGGTGACGGCGGCGGCTGTGCCACCGTCGGCTTCGATGAGAGCCACCGTTTCTTCGGCGCCGGCGAGGTTGACGTCGGCCACCATCACCGTGGCGCCAAGCGCGGCGAACGAGAGCGCACCACCGCGACCGATACCGCTTGCGGCACCGGTTACCAATGCGACGGAATCGGTGAGCGTCCCCCTCATCGGATCCACTGCCCGGCGTTCACGTCGATCGACTCTCCGGTGATCGAGCTCGACATCTTCTCCGATGCCAGGAACACCACCGACTGGGCGATCTCGTCAGACCCGGGAAGGTGGTGCAGGGCAGTGTCGCTGGCGACCTCTTCATACACATCGTCGAACGTGCGGTCTTCGGTTTCGGCCCGGTGGTTGAAGAACCACTTCACCGATGGTCCCCAGATGTAACCCGGGTGCACCGAGTTGACCCGGATCTTGTCCTTTCCGAGCTCGACGGCCAGCGCTTTTGCCATGCCGAGCATGGCCATCTTCGAAGCGGTGTAGAAGCCGAAGTTCTCGCGGATGCGGCGGGTCGACATGGTGTTGATGAACACGATTGATCCGGGGGCCGACTCGCGAATCAGTGGTGTCGCGGCCTGGGTTAGCCAGACGTGGCCGAAGAAGTTGACCTCAAACGCCTCACGAACGTCGGACTCCGGTGTGTTCTCGATGGTGAGGAATGGCGGTTGTTTGAAAGCGGAGTTCACCAGCGTGTGGAGGCCGCCAAACTCAGTTTTGGTGGCTTCGACCAGTGCGGCGCATTGCGACGCGTCGGTGATGTCGGTCGGCACCGCAAGCGCAGTGCCCCCGAGTTCTTCAATTTCGGCCTTCACCTCATTGAGACGCTCCGCATTGCGGGCGGCCAGGACCACCTTGGCGCCAGCATCGGCCAGTGCAAGTGCGATGTCGCGACCGAGCCCCGGACCAACGCCCGTGACGATGGCCACCCGATTTTCGAGCAGATTGTTCCCCATTCGCCGCACGCTAGCGGCTTGGTTCTATCTGGGGTTAGTGATGAAGACGGGTATCTCGCGCTCGCCGGCGTTCACCGCGTATTCGGCATAGGGCGGGTACACGTCGACCCCGCGCTGGTACCAGGCTGCGCGCTCGTCGCCGGTTACCAAGCGGGCTTCGGTGTCCCAGGGCTCCGGACCGTCCTGCATCATGATCTTCGAGTCGGCCATGAGGTTGTGATACCAACCCGGATGTTCGGGAGCACCACCCTTCGAGGCGATGAGCGCGTACTGGCCCTCGTGTTCCACTCGCATGAGCGGAACCTTGCGAACCTTGCCGCTCTTCACGCCGACGGTTGTCATCACGATGATCGGGATGCCGGTGTCGCGAAGCGTGTTGGCTTCGGTACCACCGCTCGCCTCGTACTGCTCCACCTGCTCGCGGACCCAATCCCAAGCACTCGGTTCATACTCGCCCTCAATAGCCATGAACGCACCCTAGCCGCCCCACCAAAACTGCATAACGAGTCAGGCTCGTTATCCAGTTTTGTTTAGGGGGCGGTTGCGTTTAGGGCCTGGTTGAGGTCGTTCCAGATGTCTTCTACGTTTTCGCAGCCGACGCTGAAGCGGATAAGGGTTGGCGGCATTCCTTCTTGGCCTTCGATGACCGCCCGGCGCTCCATGGTGGATTCGATGCCGCCGAGGCTGGTGGCGTGGTGAATGAGTTTGGTGGTCTCGCACAGCGCCGTCGCCCGGGCACCTTCGCCGGTGGTGTCGAAGGACATCATCGCCCCGAAGCCGGTCATGAAACTCTTGGCCGCCCCGTGGGTTTGGTGGCTGGGCAGGCCCGGGTACCGCACCGCACTGATCTCGCTGTGCTCCTCGAGTCGTTGGGCCAGGATCATCGCGTTCTCCTGAGCGCGCTCGACGCGAAGACTCATGGTGCGTGCGCCTCGAAGCGTGAGGAATGCTTCCATGCCACCAATCGATGCACCGTGGAGCAGGCGCCGGTGGTGGAACTCGTCGTACAGAGCGTCGTCGCGGGTGATGATGATGCCGGCGAGCAGATCGGAGTGCCCCCCGATGAACTTGGTGGCCGAGTGCATGACCACATCGGCTCCGTAGTCGAGCGGCTTCTGATTAAGGGGTGTGGCGAAGGTGCTGTCGACGGCCACCAGGCATCCGTCTTTGCGGGGCGCGCTACAGATGGTGGGCAGGTCGGCCACGGTGATGAGCGGGTTGGCGGGTGATTCGAGCCACACCAGATCGCACGTTTGAAGGGCATCGAGCCACACGCTGGTGTCGGACTGATCCAGGCGGCTCACGGTCCATCGGCCCTGGGCCTCGCCCTCGGCGATGAGGCCGGCGACGCCGTGGTAGGGATCATCGGGAACCGCCACATGAGAACCCGCTGGTAGGCGATGCAACACCACACTCACCGCTGCCATGCCTGACGCAAAGGCCAGAGCCCGTCCACCCTCGAGGCCCCCGAGGGTTTCTTCGAGCGCAACCGATGTTCGGGTGCCGTCGGTGCGGCTGTAGAGCCGATCGCTGGGCAGATAGAAGTTCGATGCGAACTCGGGGGCGATATTCAGCGGCTCGCCGGGGCTCCGTTTTCGGCCGGCCGATATCAACCACGTTGCAGGATCCTGTTCGCTCATTGGATCAACTTACTTCGGGGTGCCAACCCACGGATCAGCTGGGCAGGATGACCGCCTGGGCCACCACTGGTGTGGTGCCATCGGTGTCGAAGGTGATGGCCGGCGACCCGTACAGCTCGTACCCATCATCGAGCGCCTCGGACACCCGCTTGCAGAACTCGTGGGTGTCGGGCCCGGTGAGGAGCTGGTACCGGAGCTTTTCGCTTGAACTCATACGCGTCTACTTTCTGTCCACCGCAGAGATTAGGTGTGAACCAATGGCAGTAACACAACTTGAGTTGAGCGATGCATGGGGGATGTTGGTCGAAGACGCCAATGCCGTGCTCATCGATGTGCGCACCGTCGCCGAGTGGAACTTTGTCGGCGTGCCCAATCTGGAGTCGGTCGGCAAGACCGTTCGCCTGGTCGAGTGGACCAGGTTTCCCGGCGGCGACGCCAACCCTGACTTTGTGGCATCGGCCAGCGAGGGGCTGTCGGCCGACCAGCCGATCCTGTTCATCTGCCGATCCGGTGCCCGCTCCCAGGCCGCGGCGACCGCTCTGGCCGAGGCCGGGTTCACCAACCTGTTCAACGTTTCAGCAGGATTCGAAGGCGACCTCGACCCTGAACACCACCGCCACGATGGTTGGAAAGACCATCTGCCGTGGAACCAGAGCTGACTACCCCTGCTCAACCGTTTCCTGCATGAGGGTCCACAGCCGTTCGACATGATGGCGTTCGGTGCCGAGCACACCGATGGAGACCCGCACCATCCATCCGTCGGGCAGCTTCGACGGACTGAGAAACGCATCACCCGAGGCGTTGATCGATCGGGCCCAGCTCTGGGTGAAGGCGTCGAGTTCGTGACCGTCGATGAAGCCCTCGGGTTGGTAGCGAACGCACACGGTTTGTAGATCGACCGGGGCGACCACCGTCCAGCCGTCGGTAGCCTCGACCTGGGCTTTGAACCACTGAGCGTTTTCGAGGTCGCGCCGGAGCCGGGCCCGGATCGCGTCAATCCCGTCGAGGCGAAGCTGAAACAGCAGCTTGAGCGAGCGGAAGCGACGGCCGAGTGGAATGCCCCAGTCGCGGAACTGGGTGGCGTCGTCGCCAGAGGGCGACTGCAGGTAGCTGGGGTTGGTGGCCATGATCCGCTGCAGCAAATCGACGTCGCGCATGTAGAGCAACGAGCAATCGAGGATGGTGCCCATCCACTTGTGGGGGTTCCACGAGATCGAGTCGGCTCCTTCAATGCCGTCCCAGAGGTGTCGACATTCCGGCAGCAACATCGCGGTGCCAGCCATGGCAGCATCGACGTGTACGAAGGCGCCGTGACTTGCCGCGGCTTCGACAATGCTGCGAACCGGGTCCATCGCCGTTGTTCCCGTGGTGCCCACCGCAGCCACCACGGCTGCCGGGATCTTGCCCTCCGCGGCATCGACATCCATGGCGGCTTTGAGCGCGGCGGCGTTCATGGCAAAGGTGTCGGAGTCGACATCGATCATCCGGATGTTGTCCCAGCCGAAGCCGGCCAGCAGCGCCGCTTTGGCCACCGAGGAGTGCGCTTGTGGGCTGGTGTAGATCATGAGTGGCTCATCGACCGATTGGAGGCCGCCGGTGTTCTGCACCAAATCGGTAGCCCGCTCCCGGGCGACCAGCAGGGCTACGAGACACGCTGTCGATGCCGTGTCGTGGATCGAACCCAGCCACGCATCGGAGAGCCCGGTGAGTTGACGCATCCAGTCACACATCACCTCTTCGACCTCGGTAAGCGCAGGACTGCTCTCCCAAGAGATACCGAGTGACCCAATGCCCGACGATGCGATGTCGCCGAGCACCGAAGACAGGCTGGCGTTGGATGGAAACCAGCCAAAGTGCATCGGGTGCTGCACCTGGGTGACGCCGGGGATGACGGTGGTGTCGAGTTCAGCCAGCAACGCTTCGAAGGACGAAGTGTCGGTGGGAGCGTCGGTCTCAAACCGGGCTCGCACATCACCGGGTTCTACCTGGGCCAGCACGGGTTGGTCTTCGACCGACGCTCGGGAGTCGGCGATCCAGTCGATGAGTAGATGTCCGGCCGCCCGAAATTCCTCTGGAGTCATGCTCAAACCGAAGCAGGTTTGGGATTAAGAGCCTGCATTCGGTCGAACCGGAGCCAGGAGAACACCAGGAATAGGGCGAGCAGCACGGCATAGGCCAGCACCACGGTCCGGGTGCTGGTGGCGCTCGCGACGAACCCGCCGATCAGCGCGCCGAGCGGGATACCGGCCAGAAGAAACACCATCCAGACCGACATGACCCGGCCGCGAACCTCGTCGGTGACCGCCAGCTGCATTGACGTCGACAAGCTCACGTTGTGCCACATATGAGCGACGCCCATGACAAAGAAGCCAACCAGCCCGATCGTGAACCAGCCGGTGGCGGCGATGGTTACCAGGCCCACGATGTACAGCAGAAGCGACACGGTCTCCATGGTCGCCAACGGCACGCGACTGCCCGGCCCGGCCATGACGATGCTGGCCATGATCGATCCGAGGCCGAGCGCAAAGCCCAGGGCACCAAGACCGCCGCCCCCGGTATCGAGAACGTCGCGGGCCACGCTGGCGGCCAGAGGAAACACGATGGCTGCGGCGAGAAACCCGAGCGCGAAACCGTTGCGGATCGCCAGGCGTAGGCCCGGCCGTTCTCGAATGAACGCCAACCCTTCGCGGTAATCGCTCAGTAGCGACTTTTCGAACGGCTCGGTTGCAATCTCCTGGGTCGTTTTCACCCGCGCAACAATGGCGAGCCCAATGCCAAAAGCGATTGCCGCCAAGCCAAAGGCGAGTCCCGGCCCAGAAACCGCCAGGGCGATGCCACCGATGAGCGGACCGAGCGCCCGCGACCCGGTAAAGCTCATCGAGAGTGTTCGGACGCTGTTCATCAGGTCAGCTGGCGGCACCAGTACGGCAGGCATTGCCTGGATCGGGGCGAAGAGAAACCCGATCACCCCACCAAACGCGAGCTGGATGAAGATGATCCGCAAGGGCGTCAGCAGGTCGGCGATGAACAGACCGAGATACAGCAGGCTCGCGCTGGTGACGATCGAGTACGCGACCAACAGCATCTTGTGGCGGTCGAGACGATCGGTGAGGGCACCGGCGATAGGCGTGAACACGATCGAGGGCGCCAGCGATGCGAAGCCGGCGGCACCCACCCAGGCGGGTGATCCGGTGAGCTCATTCATCAGAAACGGTGTGGCCAGACCCTGAATGAACTGACCGCAGTTGGCGATGGTCGCCCCGGCGATGAATCGTTTGAAGTTCTCGTGGCGCAGCGAGTCGAGCGGCCGATCTCCCGCCACCTCCGGGCTGGCCACTAGGTCGTGACGCTCTGGTCGCTTCTCTCGATGGCACGGGTGTCGGTGCCCAGGTATGAGGCGATAACCAGGGGATCGCTTCGGACATCTTCAGGTTGACCTTCGGCGATCACCTCGCCTGATTCGAGGCAGTAGACCCGGTCGCTGATGCTCATCACCAGTGGCATGTCGTGTTCGATTACCACCACTGCCGCTTGAAGTTCTTGTTGGATTCGCCGGATGAGTGGACCGAACGCTTCGGTCTCTTTCTGTGCCACGCCACCGGTTGGTTCGTCGAGCAGTAGGACTTGGGCATCGACCGCGAGCAGCCCACCCAGCTCGACGATGCGGCGGGTTCCGGTAGACAGTGCTGCCACGTAGCTGTCGGCAAATTGACCGAGACCAAGGAAGTCGATGATGTCGGCGGCTTCGCTTCGCTTGCGCCGCTCCGACGCGCGGGCATTGGGCAGGCCGAGCAAGGTAGGAACGAGCTTGGTCGACTCGCGAGCTTCCAGCGCCACCATGAGGGTCTCGTGCACGGTGAGGTCCGGGTACAGCTTGGCCGCCTGGAATCCTCGGCCGAGCCCCAGCTGATGCCGTTTGTGTGCGGAGAGTCCGTTGACCTCTTTGCCCAGCACCTCGATGCTTCCGGTGGAGGGCACGAACCCGCTCACCGCGTTGAGCAACGTTGACTTTCCCGCACCGTTGGTGCCGATGAGACCAACGAGTTCATTGGGCATGACGTGGAACTCAACATCGTTGACCGCACGGTTGCCGCCAAACTGCACGCTGACGCCTTTGGTCTTGAGTGCGGGCATGCCGTCGGGCAGATCGATTGCGCCGGTGCGGCGGGTTGGGAGCGCATCGACCACTCGCCGCTCGGGAAGCTCGGGTTCACCAAGACGGCGGTCTGCTGCGGCCAGGATGGCATCGCGGGCGGTGTAGACCAGCTGCTGAATACCGCCCGGGAAGTACATGAGCAGGACCAGCAGACCAATGCTGCTGGTGAGCAGGGTCACCAAGGCCGGCGGGCTGTCCCAGAATGAGGGAAACCCGACCACGTACAGTGCGCCGAGGACGGGGCCGGCCACCGAGCCGAGACCGCCGATGATGGCGATGGTGACCATTCGAATCGATTGGTCGGGCCCGAAAACGCTTGCTGGCTGAATCGCTGAGTTGAGCGTGATGAACAACGCTCCGGCAAAGGCCGCGATGCCGCCGGACAACGCGAACGCGATGAGCTTGGTGCGGTTTGGGTCGACGGTGACCGCTGCTGCGGCCTGCTCGTTTTCGCGCACCGCGATCAGGTTTCGCCCAATGCCGGTGCGGCGAATGCGCGACACCAGTGCCGCGACGAGGATGAGCGAGACCAGGCAGAAGAAGAAGAACGCTTTGCGTGACTCACCGAAATCGATGGGACCGATGACTGGTTTCGCGACCGCTCGGGTGGTGGTGCTTCCGCCGGTGAACACATCGCGCAGCAGGATCCAGTTCGCGGCCGCGATGGCAAAGGCAAGGGTGGCCACCGCGAGGAACAGACCCTTCACCCGCAATGCCGGTATACCGATGATCAAGGCGGCGACGATGCCGATGACCACCGACCAGATCAGCGCGACGCCCCACGGCATGGTGATGGCGTACTCAACGAAAGGCAGCTCGTTGCCCTGCGTAAAGGTAATCATCGTCATCGCGCCGAGGCCGACGAAGGCGAACTGGCCCAGCGAAAGCTGGCCGGCCCAGCCGGTGAGCAGGGACAGCGATACCGCCACGATGGCAAGGATGATGATGCCCGACCAGGTGAAGAGTCGGGAGTTGGTGTCGACGAGCAGGCCGAAGACCCCAAAGATGCCGAACAACCCGATGAAGCCGATGAGGTTGAAGTGCTTCACCCAGAAGACGTTTTTCAGGCGGTGAGGAACGGGGCGCAACTGTGGCGACAGCGACCAGCTGGCCTCTTCGGTTCGTGACCTGCGAACAAACAAGACCACGACGAGCACGGCGACGAAGAGGTAGATGTCCACCGCTCGCCGGCTGGAGTTGTTGGCAACGAGCTGCTCGAGCACCCCTACGGCGAGCCCACCCACGAGCACCAGAGGCAGCGACTGCATGCGGGCGATGAGGCCGACGGTGATCGCGCGAAGGAGGAGGCTCGCGCCAAGGGCCGAGGTGCCAGCTGCCGCGGCGTTGCTGATGGTGAAGGGCGCAAAGAGGATTGCCGTTGCGGCAGCCAGGGCGCCACCGATGGTCCACACGATGGTCGACGTGGTCTTTGGGCTGGTGCCATACACCCGGGCGGTGTCGCCGTTCGAGGCGGTGGCTCGGACGGCCAGCCCGAAACGGGTGCGACCCAGAAACCAGGCGAGCGCCAGGATGACCAGGGGAATAACGATGAGCACCACATACTCGCGGGGGAGAATACGCAGACTGGATGTGGGTTCGAACACCCGGCTGAACGGCAGAGGGATTGGTCCGGGTGAAGAGACCTGGGGCAGGTTGATCTTGATGAACACGAGGAGCTGCGCGACTCCGATGGTGGCGATGAGCAGCACGAGCCGAGGAGAGTTAAAGAGCCTCCGCACCACGATGAGTTCGGTGCACAGACCAATGAACGCACCCACCAGCACCGCCAGTATGTAGGCGATCCACCAGTTCAGATCAACGTTTACCAGGAGATACAGGAAGATACCGACGCTGAGCGCACCGGTTTCGGCGTGGGCAAAGTTGAGCACGCCGGTCGATCGGTAGACCAGGACGAATCCTGCCGCGAGCGCTGCGTAGGCAAGGCCGGTGACCAGGCCCACCAGAATGCTCTGCTGGGAGATTTCTATCGCCAGGGTCAGTGT
>CAZGVQ010000011.1:0-18559 GCA_964529355.1 uncultured Acidimicrobiales bacterium | reverse complement strand
GCCCACACCAGGTCCCACAACGCACCCAAAACATGTTCGTCGTCATAGGGCAACTCTGCGGCAGCAGCCGCGCCGACCAGGTCGGGCCAGAACGAGGCTCCCCGGTTGGCCAGGTGGTTTCGAAGTGCATCGTGAATCGGCTCGGCAGGAAGATCGTCGGGCACCGCTGCCGGAACGATGAGCGCCGCCTGATCGCGAAAGACCAGACGCACCCGACCATCGCCGGATCCAATTGCGCCCGCCCCGACCCACACCAGCTCGCCCGAGGCGCACAGCTCGTCGAGTTCGGACGGCTTGTAGCCAGCCATCCGCGCCGGCAACACATCGTGCTCCAAGGTCGAAACCGGAATCGGCGCACCCTGCAACATGCCGATGATCTCGGCGAGCGAATCGATCCCCCGCCGTGGCACCCCGACCCCCTGCCAGGCGGGAAGAAAGCGAGCGAGCGCGTCGGCTTCGACCGGCTCGACCTCTTTGCGTAACGAGGCAAGCGACCGGCGGCGAAGCTGACGAAGAACGTCGTCGTCGCACCACTCTCGCTCGATGCCGTCGGGCCGGAACTCGCCGCGAACCAGTTGACCCGATTCGGTCAGGCGATCGAGCACCCCACGGATCCGGTCGACGCCTACGCCGAGACGGGCACCCACCTGTTTGGCCACAAACGGCCCATGGGTGCGGGCGAAGCGAATGACCAGGTGGCCAAGGGGGTCGTCGACCGAGTCGGTGAACACGGCAGGAAGCCCGACCGGGATCGCCACGCCCAGCGCGTCGCGCAGCTTCCCAGCATCGTCCGATGCGGCAAAGCGGGTTTCGCCTGCGATGCCGACCTCGATGATCCGCCGGTCGTCCAGCAGCTTCGCCAGCGCCGCCCCCATATCTGCACCTGCCAAGTCGTCGACCGAACGGGCCTCGATCTCGTGGCGGGTAAGCGGCCCCAGGATGCGCAGCAGGTCATGAATCTCGTCGCCATCGCGGGCCTGGCGACCCTCGACCAAACGCTGAAGCTCTAGTTCAAGGTCAGCCAACACCCCCGCGTCAAGCAGCTCGCGTAACTCCTCGGCGCCCAGCAGGTCGCGCAACAACTCGCGGTCGAGCGTAAGTGCCGCGGCCCGCCGCTCGGCGAGCGGTGCGTCGCCCTCGTACATGTACACCGCGATCCAACCGAACAGCAGCGACTGGGCAAACGGCGACGCACGGGCGGTATCGACGGGCACCACCCGGATCTTGCGACTTTGCAGATCGGCCAGAACAGACTTGAGCGCTGGCAGATCAAAGACGTCGTTCAAACACTCGCGCGAAGTCTCGAGCAGGATCGGAAAACTCGGATACTTCGACGCAACGCTCAACAGGTCGGCAGCTCGCTGGCGCTGTTGCCAGAGCGCACGACGCTGGTCGGGCCGACGTTTGGGAAGCAGCAGCGCACGCCCTGCGCATTCGCGGAATCGGGAGGCGAACATCGACGTGTTGGGCAACATGTCGATCACCAGGTCTTCGATCTCCTGGGGGTCGAACAACAGATCCTCGGCTGGCAGGTCATCGATGGCCTCGGGCAGCCGCAGCACGATGCCATCGTCGCTCCAGATGAGCTCGACGTCGGTGCCCCACTGCTCGGCCAACTTGTTGCGCAATGCCATGGCCCACGGCGCATGCACCTGGGCCCCGAAGGGCGACAGCACCACCACCCGCCAGTCGCCGATTTCGTCGCGGAACCGCTCGACCACGATGGTCTGATCATCGGGCAGCACGCCGGTGGCCTCGACCTGTTCGTTCAGGTACTCCACCAGGTTCCGAGCCGCGAGTTCGTCGAGCCCGTGTTCGTTGGTGAGGCGTTCGAGCACATCAGAACTTCGTGCGCCGCGAAGGAATGCACCGATTGCCCGACCCAACTCCAGTGGTCGACCCGGGCCGTCGCCATGCCAGAACGGCATCTTGCCCGGCTCGCCCGGGGCCGGGGTCACCACCACCCGCTCGTAGGTGATGTCCTGAATCCGCCAGGTGCTGGCGCCCAGAAGGAAGGTCTCGCCCGGTCGGCTTTCGTACACCATCTCTTCGTCGAGCTCGCCCACCCGCGTGCCGTCGGGAAGGAAGACGCCGAACAACCCGCGGTCGGGGATGGTGCCGGGGTTGGTCACGGCGAGGCGTTGTGCGCCCTTGCGACCACGCACCGTTCCAGCGACGCGATCCCAAACGATGCGCGGCCGAAGCTCGCTGAACTCTTCGCTCGGATACCGGCCCGACAACAGGTCGAGCACATTGTGCAGCGCTTCGTCGGAGATGTCCGAGAAGTTGGCCGAGCCGCGTACGATGCGGGCGACATCGTCGATCTCCCAATCGTCCAATGCGCACAGGGCAACCAACTGCTGCGCCAAAACGTCGATGGGATTGCGGGGATAGAAGGTCTCCTCGATGAGGCCCTCCTGCATGCGCTTCACCACCACGGCGGCTTCGACCAGATCGGCCCGGTGCTTGGGAAACAGCTTTCCGGTGGACACCTCCCCCACCTGGTGACCGGCCCGGCCGATGCGCTGCAAGCCGCGACTCACCGCACCGGGCGACTCCACCTGGATCACCAGATCAACCGCCCCCATGTCGATGCCCAACTCCAGTGAGCTGGTGGCAATGAGGCCTTTGAGTCGACCCGACTTGAGACGATCCTCGATGTCGAGCCGTCGCTCGCGGCTGAGCGACCCGTGGTGGGCCAACACCAGCTCGCTGCCCTCGATGCCCGTGGTGCCCGATGACATATGCCCGTCGCCGGCGTTGAGACCGCGCGGGTTTGCAGGGGGTCGACCCATGGCCTCGTTGCTGGTCCAGCCGTCGGCAGGCGCCTCGATGTCGTCGTTCTCGGCGGCCATCTGCTCGAGATCGAGCTCGTTCAACCGGGTCGCCAGCCGCTCGGCCAACCGTCGCGAATTCACGAACACCAGTGTCGACCGGTGTTCTTTGATGAGTTCGAGCAGGCGCGGATGCATCGACGGCCAGATGCTCTTGCGCACCGGTCCAGCGGCGGCGTCGCCGCTCACGGGCTCCTCGACATAGGTACCGAGCTCGCCCATATCCTCGACCGGAACCACGACCTCGATGTCCATCTCTTTGCTCACGCCAGCGTCGACGATGGTCACCGGCCGGGCGCTGTGGGTGCCCTGGTCATCGGTTTCGAACCCGCCCAGGAACCGGGCGATCTCCTCCAACGGACGCTGCGTGGCCGACAAACCGATGCGCTGCGGCGCCGGATGCGCCGCCGGCGATTCCTCGCCCGGGATGCCCTTGGTAACCAGCTCATGCAGCCGCTCGAGAGAAAGAGAGAGGTGCGCGCCCCGCTTGGTGCCAGCCATGGCGTGGATTTCGTCGATGATCACCGTCTCGACGTTCTTCAAGGTCTCGCGAGCCGCCGAGGTGAGCATGAGATACAGGCTCTCGGGGGTGGTGATGAGAATGTCGGGTGGGTTGCGCACCAGCTTGCGCCGCTGATCGGGAGCCGTATCGCCGGTCCGCATTCCCACGGTGGGAACATGCACGTCGATACCCAGCCGCTCCCCCGCCAGCACCGCACCCTTGATGGGCGCCCGCAGGTTCTTCTCCACATCCACGGCCAGGGCCCGCAAGGGCGAGATGTAGAGCACCCGGGTTCGATGCTCTCGTTCGGGCACCGGCTTGGTCATCACCTGGTCGATGCTCCACAGAAACGCCGAGAGCGTCTTTCCCGAACCGGTGGGAGCAAGAATCAGCGTGTGATCGCCATCCGCGATGGCCGGCCAACCCTTGGCCTGCGGAGGCGTTGGGCCGGTGAAGCTGGTTTCAAACCAGGCGCGTACGGGTTCAGAGAACCCTTCGAGAGACACACCTCATCGTCGCGCGTAATCACCGATGGCACTTATGCGGTCCGAATTTTTGGGCGGGCCGCTGCCCTCCCTGCCTAAAGTCATGCCATGGAACCAAGTTTGGCGGTCGTTCGAAAGTTGCTTTTCCTGGCCGGCAGTGTCCTCGCGGTCATCGGCCTAATCGACGTTTTGAGCCTCGTGTTGAACCCTGACTGGTGGCGGATTCTGTTCTCTAGCGAAGGCTTTGGGATCGAACGAGAGCTCCCGCTCTAGCGCTCTACTCCGTCGGCGCTAGCCGCGCTGGCACGGCAATCGTCGCCAGGTCTTCGGCCGCCACCACATCGCCGTGAAACTCGCCCGCCTCGTCGGCGAACGCCTGGTTGTCCGGGTAACGGGCCGAGAAGTGGGTGAGCACCAGACGCCGAGCGCCCGCTTCGGTGGCCATCTCGGCGGCTTGGCGAGCCGTGAGATGCTTGTACTTCGCCGCCAACTCCGCCTCGCCGTGAAGGTACGTCGACTCACACACCAGCAGGTCCACATCGGCCGCGAGTTCGAGCACGCCATCGCAGGGCGCGGTGTCCATCACAAAGGCCATCGACTGGCCACGCTTGGGCACCAAGACGTCGCTCGCCTCGACCCGTCCGTTCGACGTGTCGAGCCAACCCTGATCGAGCAGCCGCCCGACGTCGGGACCTTCGATACCCGTTGCAGCGAGCTTCGCCGAGTCGACCGCCGTGCCATCGGGTTCCTGCAGGCGGTACCCGTAGGTGGTGTCGCGATGGTCGAGCGCGACGGCCGACAGCTCGAAGTGGCCAAGGGTGGCCTGCACCCCGGACTCGATGATCGGATGCTTCACGATCTCGCTGGTGTCGTGGAAGATCGACCCATGGTGCAGCCGCTCGAAGTACGCCTCGCCATCGCCGGGATAGAAGATAGGAAGCGGACCGAGGCCTCCCTCCTTGTTGCTGGCACTGGCCGAGTTATCAAACGACCGCCGCTGGATCACGCCGGGCAGGCCAAGGCAGTGATCCCCATGAAAGTGCGTCACGCACACCGCGGTGGCCCGCGCAATCGCCACGCCAGCGAGCGTGCAACCCCGCTGGGCTCCTTCGCCCGGGTCAAACAGCAGAAGCTGTGAGTCCCATCGCAGCGCATAGCTGTTGTGGGCGCGGTACCGGGTGGGCAACATCGACGATGTCCCCAGAACGATTAACTCGCGCGCACTCACCTCACCAGTATGACGGAGCCCGGGCCATGGGGCGCTCCACTTCTACCCGGTTAGCCAGTGGTGACGAGACAGTCCCAACCGTCGTATTCACCCTGGTTGTCCTCGGCGACACTCCGTACCCGCCACACGGCGTCGTCGAACCATGAACTCCCGGCACCGGCGAGGAGTATCTCTTTGCGCCACACGGTCACCTCGATTCCAACGCCTCGCACAACTTCGGCGTTCACATCGAAACAATCGGCCTTCATCACCGACGCAAACGCGGTCGCCCGAGCGGTATCAGGAAAATTGGCGAAGTGGGCCACGGTGCGAAGGACTGCCGGATTGTCGCCGGCAGCCACCAATTGGCGAACGCCTTCGCGATTCTCCGCGTCCTGGGCTTGCTTGGTGAGTCTCATCACGTGTTCCTTCGGCCACTCGGGACCACACGTGAGCCAACTACTGTTGGCGCCATGGCTACCGACCTGACCCGCGTGTACGCGATGCCCTTTGCCAACGTGTATCCGGCGTACATCGCAAAGGCGGAGAAGAAGGGCCACACCAAAGCCGATGTCGACAAGATCATCAAATGGCTCACCGGCTACACGCCGAAACGCCTCGAAACGGTGTGCAAGAACGAGGTCGACCTCGAGACGTTCTTTGCCAAGGCGCCCAAGATGAACCCCGATCGGTCCCTCATCACCGGCGTCGTGTGCGGGGTGCGAGTCGAGGACGTCGAGGCCGACACAATGCGCGAGATCCGCTACCTCGACAAGCTGGTCGACGAGCTGGCCCGAGGCAAAGCGATGGAAAAGATCCTCCGCACGCCCAACTAAGAAGTCCGCGCCTCCCGCTACCTCTGCGGCGTACCCGCGGGTAACCTGCGATCTATGGAACCCACGTACTCAGCAGAAGCCGAAACATTCCGCGAGAAAATCCAGGCCTTTCTTGCCGAGAAACTCCCGGCAAACTGGAACGGCTACGGCGCGCTCGACGAAGAAGCACTCGAGACCTTCAATGCTGAGTGGCGCAAGACGCTCGGCGACAACCGATTCCTCGCCCCATCATGGCCTCAGGAGTACGGCGGCGGCGGACTAACCGAGGTCGAGCAGGTCGTGCTCGCCGAAGAGTTCATGAAAGCCGGCGTTCCCACCGGCGGCCCCAACGACGCCTTCAGTATCGCCATGGTCGGCAACACCATTCTTCAGTGGGGCACCCCCGAACAGAAGGCCCACTTCCTGCCGCGCATCATCTCCGGCGAGGACACCTGGTGCCAGGGTTACAGCGAGCCTGATGCTGGCTCCGATCTTGCGGGGCTCGGCACCAAGGCCGAACTCGATGGCGACGAGTGGGTTATCAACGGTCAAAAGATCTGGACCTCGGCCGGCCAAAGCGCCGACTGGATTTTTGTGCTGGCCCGCACCGATCAGGACGCACCGAAACACCGCGGCATCAGCTTTCTGCTCGTACCGATGGAACAGCCCGGCGTCGAAGTTCGGCCCATCAAAATGCTCTCCGGCGCTGAAGAGTTCAACGAGACCTTCTTCACCGATGCACGCTGTCCCAAAGAGAACGTCGTTGGCGAAGTCAACGGTGGCTGGGCCGTGGCCATGACACTGCTGAGTTACGAGCGTGGCGAAGCAGCCGCCACGATGCCCATCATGTTCCGGGCTGAAATCGACAAACTGATGGAGCTGGCCAAGGAACGGGGCCTCACCGACGACCCGCGCATCCGGCAGCGGCTCGCCGACGCCTACAACAAGGTCGAGATCATGCGATTCCTTGGTCTGCGTACCCTCACGCAGTATCTGCAGGGCCAGCACCCCGGACCCGAGAGCTCAATCTTCAAGCTCTACTGGTCCGAGCAACACCGCATCGTCACCGAGTTGGCGCTCGACATTTTGGGTAGCGACGGCATGGTCATCGAAGGCGACATGCCCAAGACCTCTTTCCACGCTGACCTTCCGGGTTCGCCAAACAGCTCAGCCTCGTGGATTGGCACCTTCTTCAATGCGCGGGCCGGCACCATCTATGCCGGTACTTCCCAGGTGCAGAAGAACATCCTTGGCGAAATGGTTCTGGGCCTTCCGAAGGAACCCAAAGCTCCGGCCAAGTAGCGCCCATTCGGGAATAGCATTGGCGTCCGCCAGGGTTTCTATCCGATCATGGCTACAAGTCCGGGGGGGACCATGGCTGACGAGCACGACGACCTGTATGACCTCATAATCATCGGAGGTACCGCGGGCGGCTTGTCGGTAGCGATTTCGTCGCTCAAGTCCGGCCTCAAGCGAGTACGCCTCATCGAGCCGGGCGACCGGGTGGCCTTCGACGACCTGGTGCCCATCAACCAGGTCGATGTTTCCTACGGCGAGTCGCTGGTGGGCATCGAGCGAACCGAAACCGGCGATGAACTCCTCATCACCACCAGCCTTCGCACCTATGTGAGTCACGGTTGTCTCATCGCGGTCCGCGACCGCGATCCGGACTGGCAGCCACCGATCGCCTCGCCCAGCGACAGCGTCAGCATCGACGAGCTACCCGAGAACATCGACGACCGCGACGTCCTGGTCGTCGGCTACACCGACAACGCGGTGGAGCTGGTGTGGAACGCCGCCAACGCCGGCGCCCGGGTGGTCATGGCCGCCGGCGGCATGGACCCTGCGCAGCTGGCGCCAGCCGCCGACTCGATCCTCCGCAAGCTTGAACGCGAACGGCGCGCGACGCTGCTCTACCGAGATGTTCCCGACGAGATCAGCGACGACGACAAGTTTCCGGTCGCGTACTTCAACGACCGTCGCACCCCCGACCTCGAGTTCGATCACATCGTGCTCGCTGCGCAGCGCCGGCGCCCACCCCTTGCGACTTTCAACGTCAGCGACGACGCCCTGGCCACCAACCGGGTGTGGTTCCTTGGCGACCCCGACCCCGACAGGGACGTTCCAACCGCCCAGGCCTGGCAGATCGGCAGCCGAATCGCCGAGGCATGCTTCCCCGACCTCGCAGCACCGGTGGCCAAGTCCACCGTGGCTCGCCGCGCCCGCCACGAGTCGATCGTCAAGGAACTTCGCGAAGATCACTACAACGCCACCATCACCCGTTTCGAACCGACGCACTCCGACCTCTGGGTCCTACGCGTCAAACCCGATCACGGCGATGCGTCCTACATTCCCGGCCAGTACGCGTCACTCGGGCTGGGGTTCTGGGAGGACCGCATAGACGATGCCGTCGACGCCGGACTCGACGACAAGTGGGGAAAGCTGATCCGCCGGTCGTACTCGATCTCGCACCCGATCTTCGAGGACAACGGGTACCTTGCCCCGGGCGATACCGATGGCGAGCTCGAGTTCTACATCGTGCTCGTGCAGCCCGACGAAACCCATGTTCCTGCGCTCACTCCCCGGCTGGCCCTGAAGAAGCCCGGCGACCGTATCTACCTCGGCCCCAAGGTTGCCGGCCGATACACCCTGCAGTCGGTGATCGCCCCCGACACCAACGTGGTGTTCTTCTCCACGGGCACCGGAGAAGCCCCGCACAACTCCATGGCGGCCGAGCTTCTGCGCAAAGGCCACACCGGGCCCATCATCGCCACCGTTACCGTGCGCAAGTGGGTCGACCTCGGCTACCTCGACAAACACCGCGAGCTCGAGAAGCGCTACCCCAATTACCACTACATCCCGATGCCCACCCGCGAAGCCGACGTGCCCAAGCAGTACCTGCAGGATCTCATCACCAACAATGCGTTCGACGAGGTGCTGGGCAAGCCGTTGTCACCCGAAAACACCCACGCCTTTCTCTGCGGCAACCCGGCGATGATCGGTCTGCCTGAGGAAGACGACGACGGCAACGTGGCGTTCCCCGAAACCGTCGGCGTGGTGCAGTTACTGACCGAGCGGGGCTTCACCCTCGACCGTCGGAACGAACCAGGCAACATCCACTACGAGGAATACTGGTAGAGCACCCGCGCTAGCGGGCGGCATCTGTCCAAGCGACCCAGGCCGCGAAGCCGGCGCGAATCGAATCGAAGGCCAGGTCGCTCGGGTCGATCTCTTCGGCGCGAAGAAACTCATAGCCCGTGGCTTCGCCTCGGTCGAGAACCACATCGAGGCCCGTATCGGACGACGCCGCCGTCCCGGCGAACATCACATCCACGGTGACCCGATGTAGGCCGTCGAACAAGTACTGGTTGGTGTGAGAGGTCAGGTAGGTGAGATCGATGATCTCGAGCCCCACCTCTTCTCGCACCTCGCGACGAACAGCGTCCTCGAGCGATTCGCCGCCATCGAGGAATCCGCCCGGGATCATCAGTGCCCCCTTGGCCGGGTCGTTCGCTCGGCGAATGAGTAGCAGTCGTCCCTCGTCGTCGGAGATGAATGCGCCCGCGGCGGCAACCGGGTTGTTGAACTCCCGATGCCCGCAGTCTTCACAGCGCCGACCCGGATGTCCGGCCACGTAGTTCGTCGATCCGCACAGTGGGCAGTGGGTGTAGGCATCGATCAGCGGCTTGAGGGTCACGTTGCTGACGGCTCCTGATCGCGTAGGGGCTCGGGAAGCCGATGTTCGTGAACGATGGTGACGCGCTTGGTCGCGCGGGTGAGCGCGACGTACAGCGAGCGGTAACCCTGTCGTTCCTCGGCCACGATGCTCGCCGGCTCGACCACGATGGCCGAGTCGACCTCGAGACCCTTCACGAGGGTTACCGGCACCACCGTGAGCAACTGGTCGAGCCCGGTGCGGGTGGCGCGGCCGAACTCGATGCCCGCGTCGGTGAGCTGGGTCTCGATGGGTTCGCGCAACGAGGCGGGCACAACCACCGCGATGTTGCCCAGGTCGCCTGCCATTTCGTTCTCGACCACTCTCCGCAATGCCGGCCACAACTCGCCCTGGTCGGCGGCCACAACAATCGGCGCGTCGCCGTCCTCGCGAATGGCCTGAGGCGGATCGAGTTCGGGCGCCGCGTAGGGAAGCACCTTGGCCGCGGCCGCCATGGTGGGCGCGGGAATCCGGTAGCCGATGCTCAGCTCAGCACGACGGGGCTCGTGCTTATCGGGCAGGTGCGACAGCACCTCCTGCCAGTCGTCGTGCGCCCAGGCACCCGTGGCCTGCGCAATGTCGCCGACGATGGTCATCGACCCGTTCAAGGACCGGCGATTCAGCAGCCGAAGCTCCATCGGCGACATGTCCTGGGCTTCATCGACCACGATGTGCCCATAGGTGCGGATCTCGTCGGCATCCTTCTGCCTCGGACGGGGACCCAGGAGGGCAAGCGCCTCGTCCAGCAGGGGCGCATCGTCCATGGTGAACACCACGTTCTCCGCATGGTCGGATCGCTCTCGATACAGCAGCTCGACCGATGCCTCGACCTCGGTGCCTCGCCCGGCGGCTCGGAGCAGGGCTCGCGAGCCAAACAGGTCGTGCAACAGGTGGGCCGGCGTCAACACGGGCCACATCCACTCGAGTGCCTCGCGCACCGGGTACAACCCACGGGTGCGATCGCGGATGAGCGATGGCTCGTGACCTTCGCGCGAGTCGGCGGCCAGTGCGGCGAAGAACTCCGACTCCACAAATTTCCGGGCCGCGTTGTGGCTGCGGAACCGCCGTCGAGCCTGCTTCACGATGGCCTGCGATTGCTCGATGCTCAGGTGCAGGTTGTCGAGGCCGTACCCGAGCACGAAGTCGTCGCGAAGTGCCCGTTCTCGGGTCTGCACCGCGTTGCGAATCACCGACACCATGGCCAGATCGCCCTTGAGTCGGCTCACATCCTCGGTGTCGTGGGCATTCACCCGCACGTGAGGGATGAGATCGCCCAGCACCGCCAACTGCACGCCAGCCTCGCCGAGCGAGGGCAGCACCTGCTCGATATAGGCCAGGAACAGGCGGTTCGGCCCGATGACCAGAACCCCCTGGCCTTCGAGAGGAAAACGGTGGGTGTACAACAGATATGCGGCCCGGTGCAGTGCAACCACCGTCTTGCCGGTGCCGGGGCCGCCCTGCACCACCAGCACACCCTTCATGGGCGACCGGATGATCTCGTCCTGCTCGCCCTGGATGGTCGCCACGATGTCACCGAGTCGACCGGTACGCGACTGTTCGAGCGCGGCGATCAGTGCTCCCTGCCCCTTCAAAGCTGGCTTTCCGTCATGTGCAGAACCGGCAGCATCGAATCGCGCAAGATCACCGAAGATTTCGTCGTCGACTCCCAGGAGCTGGCGGCCACGGGTCGCGAAGTGCCGCCGCCGATCGAGGCCCATCGGGCTCGGACCGGTAGCTCGGTAGAACGGCTCGGCTATCGGAGCCCGCCAATCGACGACCACCGGATCCTGTTCGGAGTTCCACACACCAAGCCGACCGATATAGAAGTCGTCGTCGCCATTGTCGGCATCGAAATCGATTCGACCGAACACCAGCGCCCGGCGACCCAGTTCCATCTGGCCCAAACGTTTGGCCACGGCTTCAGAGATAACATCGCGCTCAAACCGGGCCTGGTTCGTGCCACCAGCCCCCACCTCGACCATCGACGTCAGGTTCGATGCCGAATCGCGGGCAGCCTGAAGACACTCGTAGGCGTAATCGAGGTAGGCCTGCTCAGCCTCAAGGTCGGGGTGAATCGGACGATCTCCGGAAAATGGGTAGTTAACCAGTCTACAAAGCGGCTGTTGCTACACGCATCTCCGCAACCCCACCCGACCCCGCGCACCATCATGAGGTGTGCGAGCATGAAGCCATGTACACCTTTGGACTTGTGTTGGGCGCCGGCGGCGATAAGGCCTCAGCAATTCATGCCGGCGTGCTGTCCACACTCACCGCCGAAACCGGGTGGGATCCACGATTGGCCGAGGTCATCGTGGGCACCTCCGCCGGCTCCACCGCGGCGGCGCAGCTTCGAGCCGGGTTCACCGGGGCCGATCTGCTCGCTCGTATTGTTGGCGAAGAGATGTCGCCGGAAGGTCAGGCCATCGCGGCGCGCGTCGTCACGCCCTACAGCGGGTCGACGCCGGCCCCGCCGAGCAAGATTCCCGGCAAGCCGCAGCTGGTAGCGCGCAGCGTGCTGGGCGGTTTCCGACCCGGGCTCGCCTTCGCTGGCGCCATGCCGCGCGGGACCATCAGTGGCGAGACGCTCGAAAAACGTATCGACGAACTCTTCGAAGACGGCATCACCTGGCCAAATCTGCCCACCTGGCTGGTGGCGGTGCGGCTCAGCGACGGCAAGCGACTCGCGCTCGGCCGCGACGATGTGCAGGTCGCCAGCATCGGCCAGGCCGTGCGGGCCTCAACTGCGGTTCCGGGCACCTTCGAGCCGGCCACCATCAAAGACGCCGAGTTCGTCGACGGCGCCGTGCACTCCACCACCAACGTCGACCTTCTGGCTGGCCTCGGGCTCGACGGCATCATCGTGTCGTCGGCCAAGAGCATCGCCCCCGCCGACGCCAACTGGAAGGAATACACCAGTCGCACCTACTTCCGTCGGGCACTGCAGGCCGAGGTCGACAAGGTCCAGAAGTCGGGAATCCCGGCACTGGTCGTCGAACCCGACGTCGAAGCTATCGACCTGATGGAAACCGAGCCCCTCGACCCCGGAGCGGTCGCCGCCGCGGCCAGCCGACTCACCCTCGCCGCGCTTGACCGTTCGAAGAAGGTGGCCAAGCGCCTGGCTGAGCACACCGCCGAGCAGTCGCCGTGACCACGAGTTCCAACAAGCTCAGCGATTCACCGTTCCTCGCAGCCTGTCGCGGAGAGGTCGCATCTCGGGTCCCGGTGTGGTTCATGCGACAAGCCGGACGATCGCTTCCCGAATACAAGGCGATCCGCGGCCAGGGCAGCATTCTCGACGCAATCGCCGACGCCGACCTCTCCACCGAGATCACCCTGCAACCGGTGCGCCGCTATGGCGTCGACGCGGCGATTTTGTACTCCGACATCGTCGTGCCCGCATGGGCCGTGGGCTTTGGCATCGACGTGGTTCCGGGTGTTGGCCCGATGGCCGAACAGCCATTTCGTAGCCGTGCCGACCTCGATCGGCTGCGCCCGATGGACCCCGAGGCCGACACGCCGTTCGTGCTCCAAACCGTGCGCAACCTGGTAGCCGACCTCGACATACCCCTTATCGGTTTCGCGGGAGCACCGTTCACGGTGGCGAGCTATCTCATCGAAGGGCGGCCGTCGAAGAACTACGCCCACAGCAAGTCGATGATGCACGCCGACCCGCAACTCTTCTCCGATCTTCTCGACAAGCTCGCCGACCTGGCCATCGTGTCGCTGAGGTCCCAGATCGAAGCGGGAGCATCGGCCATCCAGCTCTTCGACAGCTGGGCCGGGGCGCTCTCCCCCGCCGAGTACGCCACCCACGTGTTGCCCCATAGCCAGAAGATCATGGAGGGCATCGCCGATCTCGGCGTGCCCCGCATCCACTTTGGTGTCGGCACCGGCGAGCTACTGGCCCTCATGTCAACGGCTGGCGTCGAGGTCATGGGAATCGATTGGCGGGTACCGCTCGATGAAGCCCGCCGCCGAATCGGCGCCGGCATCGGCGTGCAGGGAAATCTCGACCCGGCACGGGTGCACGCCGGTTGGGAGGTCGCCGAGGCCGGAACCCGCGATGTGCTCGCAGCCAACGCCGGCCAACCAGGCCACATCTTCAACCTCGGTCACGGCGTCTGGCCTGAGCTAGACCCCGAAGTTCTCGAAAAGGTCGTCCACCTCGTCCACACCGAGGGCCAGGTAAACCGTTCGTGAGTGAGCGGGTGGTGGTTGTTGGGGCAGGCATCACCGGACTTGTTGCGGCGTATGAGCTACGCAAACGAGGGTTTGAGACCACCTTGCTTGAAGCCTCAGATCGAGCGGGCGGCAAGCTGCTCACCACCGAGTTCGCCGGCATGCGGGTCGATGAGTCCGCCGATGCTTTTCTAGCCCGCGTGCCGTGGGCCATCGAGCTGGCCGAGGAGCTTGGTCTGCGCGACGAGCTGGTGTCGCCAGCAGCGAAGTCGGCCTACATCTTCAGCTACGGCCAGCTTCGGCCGATCCCCCAGCCCATGGTGCTGGGCGTCCCGCTCGACTTTGACACGCTGGCCGCCTCGGGGGTTTTGTCGCCCGAAGGTGTGGCCCGGGCCCGACTCGATATCGAACGAACCGAAAATCAGGTGGTCGGCGACGAATCGATCGGATCCATCGTGCGTCGACGTATGGGCGATGAGGTTCTCGAACGTCTGGTCGACCCGCTGCTCGGTGGCATCAACGCCGGCGACTCCGACAACCTCAGCATGGACGCCAGCGCGTCGCAGCTTGCGCACGCGGCACGGCAGGATCCCAGCTTCGTCAACGAGCTCATCTACCTCCGCAAACGCAACCCGCCCAACCCCGACGCACCGGTGTTCTACGCGCACCCTGACGGCATGGGTCGCTTCGTCGACGAACTCGTCGACCGACTGGGTGACACCATTGTTCCCAACACCACGGTCACCGCCATCGAATCGGTCGATCATGGGTGGCGGCTGTTCACCGACTCGGCGATCTTCGATGCCGACGCGGTGATCCTCGCGACCCCGGCCCGGGTTGCGGCACCGTTGGTCGAACGACAATCAAAGGTGGCATCGGCCGAACTCGCCTCGATCACCTACTCGTCGGTTGCCCTCATTACGCTCGCCTACGACCGCGACGAGCTCGATCACCCGCTCGATGGCAGCGGGTTTCTGGTCCCGAAACCCGAGCAGCAGGTAATCACCGCCTGTTCGTGGGCCTCTACCAAGTGGGATCACCTCGGCTCCAGTGGCCAGGCGATCCTGCGGGTGTCGGTGGGCCACATCAATGACGACCGGGCGGTGGAGCTGGGCGATGACGATCTCATCGACGAGGTCCGCGACGATCTCGAACGCATCATGGGCATCACGGCGACTCCCACCGAGACGCGTATCAGCCGGTGGATCGATTCGTTTGCGCAGTACACACCTGGGCACCTGTCGCGTGTGGCCACCATCGACGATGCACTCGTCGACGACGCTCCCGGCCTGTTCGTCACCGGAGCCAGCTACCGCGGGGTGGGTATCCCGGCCTGTATCGACCAGGCGCACCAGGCAGTCGGTTCGGTAACGCGTTTCCTCGACCGCTGAGCCACCTAGGTCATTTGGATCATTCGACCTGAACGTTGTCCAAACGACCGGTTTGGCTATCAAGATTTCGGGCGTTCGAGACGACAGTTCCTGTCACCAACCACAATTGACAGGAGCCTTTCGGGTGACAGCAGACAGCAGCGTGGCAGTGCGCAGGCCACGACGACTCAAACTCAAGGTGGCAGCCATCGCCGCCGGAATCGTATCGATCACCGGCGTTGCCGGCGCATCGGTTCTGGTTCAGAACTTCATGGCCGCCGAGTTCAACGCCGGCGCACCGCCCTGCCTCATCAAGGTCGCCGGTGCCGATACCTCATTCGATGGCTTCGCTTTTGATGCCACCGGCACCACCACGGTCGACGGCGTAGGCGTCACCCAGGAAAAGATCACCATCGACGGACTCACCGGTGACAAGGTCTGGGCCCAGGATGTCTACCGCATTGAGAACAACTGCTCGGTACCCCTCGACGTCTCCATCGTCAACGGCGCACAGACCGGTGACTGGGCAGAGAAGTACCTCGAGGTCCACCTCGGTGCCGTCACGGCTCCCACCGATTACCCCGGTGTCGTCGCAGCTGACTACGACGCCTCACCGCTGATCTTTGAAGACACCGGTCCAACCAATGTGGCCACCGGTGTCGTCAACGTCCCCGCTGGTTCATCCGTCCCGGTCGGCATGATCGTGACCACGGGTGTCGCGGCGTCCACCACGTCGGGCGACGCCACATGGACCGTCCAGGCAGAAATGCCCTAACGGCCACAGGCGTCAGTTGTGAACCTCGTCCTCGTCGACGACACACCAGAGGGTCGGATCGATCCTGAGCTTCCCGCTCAGGGCGGTCCGACCTCCCGCGCTGAGGAGAACTACTGGCCGATGTTCTGGAGCTCGGTGCAGGCTGCGCTCCTCACCGTCGTGGCCGAGTTCGCCTTCACCTTCTACCTGGCCCTGCAATGGGGCATCCGAGTCGAACTGCGGCTGTGGGGCAACGTGCTTCCCTACATGGCGATGAGCACCGACCGGCCCACGTTTGAAGACGTGATCCGCGTGTCGAGCCTGCTCACCGCGGCTGTTCTGGCGGCGTTCAGCATCATCGCCCTCGTGCGCCGACGACGCCTGCAGGTCCAGGCGGGGCGAGCGTTTGGGTGGATCGACATGGCGCTCATCGGCGTGGTCAACCTGAGTCGAGCGTGGTGGTTCGACATCTCCCTGCAACCCGCCCGCTGGATGTACGCGCTGGTACTCGTTGGCCTGGTGGGCTTTGTCGTGACCGGCACACTGGTGAAGATCGACTTCGACGACCGCGAGGCCGAACTCGACGAAGCCCCGAGTGAGTCCGACGCGCCCCCACTCCAAGAACCGGCATCGGACATCGCAGCATGATCCGACGGAGCCGCAAGTACTCGGCCGTGCTGCTTCTGATCGCGATGATCGCCTGGGCGCTTCCGGCCAGCGCGTCGGTCGAGATCGAGAACCAAATGGCTGCATCGTCCAGCCCGAGCCTCGACGGACTCCAGATCTACCGGTACGGCAGCGGCACCGACAAGGTCGCCGATTTCACCACCGGCACGCACGACTCAACCGTCGAAACTACCGGTGCGCTCGAGCTCGATCTGGCAGGATCCTTCGCCGACTGGTGGGACGCTGCGTTTGCGAAACGGCAGTGCTTCGACGTGACCTCGGCGGACGCCGAGAGTGAGTACCCGCTTCGATTCGAGGTCGATACGTCGGGCACCAGCAGTACCGGCGCCGACATTCGGGTTGTCGAAGGAACCACCGGCACGCTGCTCACCTCGTACTCCGAGGGCGTCTTCCCCTCCACCACTGCAGCGGTGTGGGCCCAGGCCGAACCCCTCCCCGCGGGCACGTCGACCTACTGCGTGTACTTCGACAATCCCACCGCTCCGTCGGTGTCCGATGAGATCGGCACGTTCACCTACACAACCCGCAGCATCGAGCACTACACCCTGTCCAGCTTCTTCGCAGGCGCCGGCGCCGACAGCGAGGCGACGATTGTGAGCTATAGCAATGGCAACGTGGTTTCCGACGGGACAACGACCGTCACGCTGAACGCAGGGCAATCCGCCACCTTTTCAGGACTCAACCAGCACTCCATCATCACCTCGACCGGCCCCATCGACACGGGGTCAGACCGCAACGACAAGGAGGCATTGGTCCCCGAAGGGCTCGCAGATTCGCAGTTCGCGTTTCCGACTCGACGCTACGTCGAGCAGTTCTTCATTCGATCACCACACGGAAACACCACGGTCGAAGCGGTATCGAACGGTGTGGTGATCGGCTCGGTGAACGTCGGCCCGGCGAGTGGCTCGGTGCAACTGGTCGCCGCTGGCCCCGGAAACCAACCGGTGCAGCTTCGGACCACCAACGGCCTCGACATCGTCGCTATACATATCGCGACAAACGGCGAGGATTCGATGATCGGCGTTCCCTGGTTTGGCGACACGCTCTACGGAGTCGCGTCGAACAACCTCAATCTTGGCGCGTTCTCACCCTCGACGGTTTCGTGGGTCCGAAGCGACGGGGCCTCAAACGGTGCCCAGGCAATCGCCACCAACGCCCTCACCGCGCTGGGTGGAAACGGCGCCTTCGGTAACGGGCGCGCCTACGCAATCGATGGCACCACGTACTTTCACGCCGCACAGCAGGCCGACAACGACGGCACCGAAGTGACCAGCTTTCTTCCCACCCGACTTCTCAACCGCACCTACCGCACCCCCCACTCCAGCCGGTACTTCACCATCGCCTGCCCCCAGCCTGGAACCCTGGTCTCCATCAATGGTGCGGCAGCTGTGCCGTGCAACGGCACCGGAGTCGGGCACCTCTATTCGGGCTTCGGCTTCCACCCTGCGGGCACCCTCATCGAAGCCGACGCTCCGATCTTTGTGTACCACGAGGGGTCGGGGTTCCGAAACGAGAACAATCTCTTCGGCGCGAAATCGAACATTCCGTACACGACGAGTGTGACGTACATGCCTGCGAGCGTCGAGAATCAGCTGCTCTGCGGTTCGTGGGAATCCGCGGTCCTGCCGACCACCGGGATTCACGGGATGGTGTCGATCGATGCCGCCACTCCGGCGGGCACGACGGCAACCTTTCAGATATCGACCGACGGGTCGAGCTACTACGGCCCGGACGGCACCGCCACGACCTCGTTTGCCGACGGAGACATCACGCCCTACGTCGCCGACAACACCACTGCGCTTCGGCTGCTGATCGAGCTCTGCACCACCGATGCTGTGGTTACCCCAACGGTCACCACCTTTGCCGTTGCCTGCGATCTCGACGAGCTGATTCCCGATGTCGACAACCTGGCCACTATGGGTCTGGCCTCGCCAGCCACCGGGACCTTCGAGCCGGTGCTGCGGATTTACCAGGCCCAGCCGGGCACTTGGACCAGCCATCTCGAATACCG
>CAZGVQ010000010.1:4389-19168 GCA_964529355.1 uncultured Acidimicrobiales bacterium | reverse complement strand
GCCAGCGACTGTCCATACGCCGGCCTTGCGGTCCTTGCCGGCCTCGGTGAGCAGTAGCGCCCGCCCATCGTCGAACACCCAGCGGGCGAGGCCGTTGCGGGCTTTGGGCGATTGTTTCTCGTCGGGTTTGAGTCGACCACCCTGCATGAGGTGCACGATGTGGCTGGTGGTCTCGAAGTGCAGAATCAGCAGCTTGGCCCGGGTGGTGACCTCGATGAGCGGTTGCCCGACCGCATCGTCGGGGGGCGGGTCGAAGGTCTTGAGCGCCGCGAAATGAAGCGTGCGAAACTTGGCGAGGGTGGCGCCACCGAACTCGGCGGTGAGCCGCTCGGCATGGGCCTTCACCTCGGGGAGCTCAGGCATCGAAACTCGTCTGGCTCCGCACTTCGGCCAGGAGGTCGTCGACTTCGGCCAACAGGTCGGTCTGTTCCACCAGCAGGTTGGTGTTGCCGCCAACCTTCATCTGGCCGCTCATGAAGGCGCGTTGGGCGCTGAGGGTTCCCTGGGCGATGGAGCGGGCAGTCTCCCACGTCTGGGCAAGGGTGACGTCGGGAGCTTCGACAAGACCGGGGAGCAACGCGACCGATTGGCCCGACATGACGATGGCGTAGGTGCGGTCGCCATCGGGTGTGCCGGTGACGGTTTGTTGAATGGTGATGTCGACAGGGCGGGGGAGCAGAGCTTCGGCGGACGCGAGTGCCTCGGCCGCTGCGGTGAGCCAGGCGTCAGACAGGTATCGCACCCTCCCAGCTTATGCTGCACAGGTGCCGATCGACCTCCCCGCTAGCGCCGACCGTCGACAGGTGGCGCCCCCAGGCATCGCTACGCACTGGGCCGATGTGTTCGAGCTCGACTTCTTCGCGCCCGACGCCTCGTTCGGGGGTTTTGTGACCATGGGGTTGTACCCGGGAGCCAAGAGAGGCTGGTTCTGGGCGGCCGTCGTTGGCGATGACCGGCAGCTGGTGCTGGTGGTGGACGACGAACTCCCGTTGCCGGCGGCGCCGCACCTCGAAGTGCGGTCCAGCGGTATCTGGACCGACTTCATCCCTCAGATTCCCCTGGAGCACTTCACCGTTGGGCTCGAGGCATTCGGTGTGGGCCTCGACGATCCCAACGATGTCTTCGATGGTCTACGAGGTGACCTCACGCCGATCGGCTTTGACATGGAGTGGGAGACCGAGGGCGACATGTGGCCGATCGACCCCACCGGCTTCGAGGTGCCGTGCCGTGCCCATGGCGAGATCCTGTTGGGTCACGAGGAGTTTGACTTCGATGGGCTGGGCACCCGGCGCCGATGGTGGGGTCCCGACGACCGGCGAGCCGCGCCGGGAATGCGGCTCAGTGGTTGGTGGCATGACGGCGCGTCGTTCGGCGCCGCGTGCGAGCTGCTCGATCGTGCATCGCCGGAGGTGTTTGTGGTCGAGGCCACCGACATCGCAACTTCGCCTTTGACCCTCGTGGTGAAGGCGGTGGCACCGTTGCCGATCATCCGACCGGGGCACGACGAGGTCGGCCAACGGTGGCGGATGTTGTGTCGTGTGGAAGCCGGAGACAAAGTCGGCGTGGCCTGGCTCGACCTGCAGTAGTAGGTGCCCCCCTCTAGAGGGCGTCTTCGGCCCGGGGTGCGAAGCCGACCGGCGGCTGAAACTCCTCTTCGGCTTCGGACTTTGCGCCGAGCCGGCTGAGAACAACCACAAAGATGAAGGCGCCGACGGCAAGTGCCGTGGGAACGAACCATTCGTCAGCCGCTGGCCACTCGATACCGACGCCACTCACCGACTCGCCCGCTTCTTCGCTGATGATGCCGACACCGTTGGGCCATGGCCACAACACCCGCATGGAGCCAGCCATGATGCCCACGATGATGGCCATGAGGTTGTCGTGAAACTTGTTGAGCAGCTTGTGTAGGAACGACGAGAACAGGCCCAGACCTACCGAGGCACCAAGCGCCACGGCCAGCAGCGGCACGATGTCGCGGTCGTGTACTGCACCGAGCACGGCGACGTACATCCCCATCATGAGCAGGAGGAATGAGCCGCTGATGCCTGGAAGGATCATGGCGCAGCTCGCGATGGCGGCGGCGCCAAAGAAGATGATGAGGCTTGGGTCGTTGAGCGGCCCGTTCTGGTAGCCGAGCACCAGGAACACGAGGACCGCGGTGAGTCCGGCGATACCCATGTGGGTGGCCGACGGAGACTTCAGCAGGCCCCAGGCGATAACGATCGAGGCGAGTACCAAGCCCATGAACAGCCCGGCCATTTCCTCGGGGTAGTCCTCGAGGGCCCGCTCGATGAGGGTCGACAGCGCTCCGAGTGCAACCAGGATGCCGACGCCGAGCGGGATGATGAACAACCAGTTGACGGCGGCGAAGTGCTCTTTGAACCCGGCGACGTCGCCTTTCACCAAGCTGCCGAGCGCGTGCGCGCCGGTCTTCACATTGCCCAGAAGGTCGTGGTAGATCCCGAGGATCAGGGCCACGGTGCCGCCAGAGACGCCTGGCACGATGTCGGCGGCGCCCATGGCAAAGCCTCGGGCGACTTGGGCTGCGATGTTCTTAATCATGAGGTGCTTCGCAAGATCAGGGATTGGGGGGAGAGGTCGACTGTGGAGAGGCTACCGTCGCCGCATGCGAGTGCAAGGGCAAGGCAGCAACGGTTGTTCATTGGAGGTGTACTCCAATGGTCCCATCGGCGCGCCGGCCGTCGTGTTGATAGCTGATGCAGATACCGCGGCGATTCGGTGGAGTCCGGCACTGGTGCAGGCCCTGCTCGCGGGCGGGCTTCGGGTGGTTACGTTCGACCATCGAGATACCGGTGCCAGCGCGCCTGCCACGCCTGGATATCTGCTCGACGATATGGCTGATGACATCGTTGCGATTGCCGACGCGCTCGAGCTTCCCGACGTTGCCCTCCTGGGATTGGGTATGGGGGGCACCGTTGCATTGCACGTTGCGCTGCGTCACGCACCACGGGTGCGCTCCATGGTGCTGGTAGGTGCCTCGCCCGGGCGTTCGGACGACCGACTCCCCGAGCCCAGCCCCGATCTGGTCGAGGCGATGGTTGCCCGTGCCTGGGCTGGCCCTCCGGAAACACGCGAAGACCGGATCGCTGCCGGCCTCGACCTGTTGGGTCACCTGTGCGGCAGCCGCTATGGCTTCGACGAGCAGGGCGAGTTCGGCCGCATCATGGCCGAGGTCGATCAGCAGCTCGAACTCGAAGCGGTTGAGGGTCGGCGCGAGTCGGGCCACGGCAACGCCGTGATCGAAACCCCTTCGGTACTCGATCGACTGGCGGCCATCGACGTGCCGACACTGGTGCTGCACGGCACCGACGACCCGGTGTACCCCCAAGGCCATGCCGAAGCCGTCGCCACGAACCTGCCGCATGGTCAACTTGTGTTGGTGCCGGGTCTTGGCCACGAGCTACCCGATGCTCTGGTGGCTGACTACGGCGAGCAGATTGTGGCCGCGCTGCGCTAACGCTTGTCGAGGTATTCCTGGCGCAGCGGCTTCTTGTAGAGCTTGCCGGTGGGAAGCCGGGGAAGTTCATCCCGAAAGTCGATGACTCTGGGCACCTTGTAGTGGGCGATCTCGGTGCGAGCGAACTCCCGTAACTCAGCGGCAAGCTCATTGGATTGCTCGACGCCCGCTTCGGGTTGCACCACGGCGTGCACGTACTCGCCCATCTCGTCATCGGGCAGGCCGAACACGGCGATGTCGGCCACCTTCGGGTGCAGCGCGAAGCACGCCTCGATTTCCTGGGGGTAGATGTTCACCCCACCGCTGATGATCATGAAGGCCGAGCGGTCGGTGAGATACAGATAGCCATCGTCGTCGAGGTAGCCAATGTCGCCGAGCTTGGTCCAGTTCGCGTGCACCGGGTGTCGGGAGTCCTTGGTCTTATCCTCGTCGCCGTGGTACTCGAAGGGCGCCGAGTCGTTCTCGAAATAGATGAGTCCCGATTCGCCTGCCGGCAGCTCGTTGCCCTCGTCATCACAAACGTGGGGCGTACCAACCATGGCAAGGCCTACGGATCCCTTGTGCTCGAGCCACTGGGCGCTGTCGATGAAGCACAAGCCGTTGCCTTCGGTACCGGCGTAGTACTCGTTGACGATGGGGCCCCACCACTCGATCATCTGTTCTTTGACGGCTACCGGACAAGGTGCCGCGGCGTGAACCGCCATGGTGAGCGAAGACAGGTCGAACTGGTTGCGGGTGGCCTCGGGCAACTTCAGCAGTCGCACGAACATGGTGGGCACCATCTGCGTTGCGGTAACGCTGAACTTCTCGATGTTTTCAAGAAACTCGGCAGCGTCGAAACGGTCCATGATGACGTTGGTGGCGCCGAGCTCATGAACTCCGCCGCCCCAGATGAGCGGCGCCGAGTGATAGAGCGGAGCTGGCGACAGGTAGACGGAGTTCTCGTCCATGCCCAACAGGAAACGCTGCAGCGATGAGATACCGGTTCGTTCCGGCGAATCGATGCTCAGGCCGCTTAGTGGGCGGCGGATGCCCTTTGGTTTGCCGGTGGTTCCCGATGAATAGAGCATCGCTTCACCCAGCGGCTGCTCGTCGAGCGGGCTGGTCGGCATGGAGGCCACCTGCTCCTCGTAGGACTCGAAACCTTCGGTGGCGCCGTCGAGCATCAGCCGATTGGTGCAGTTGGGAATCAGGTCGAGCATCGCGGTTGCCGTGGTGCCAAGAGCCGCAGTCGTGACGAGCGCCGTCGACCCACTGTCGTTGACGATGTAGGCCGCTTCGTCAGCCGAGAGGTAGCGATTGATGGTGGTGATGTAGAGACCCGATCGCATCGCCGCCCAGAACACCTCGAAGAACCGGATGTGGTTCTCGGCGAGAATGGCCACATGGCTCCCCGCCTCGAGACCTCGGCTCCGCAGAAGATGCGCGAGCTGATTGGATTGGTCGTCGAGTTGTTTGTAGGTGACGGTCTGGCCCGACGAGGCCATGATGATCGCTGGTTTGTCCGGGGTGATCGTTGCGTAGTGGCCGGGATACATGGGTTAGTGATAGCAGAGGTGATTGGCCCGCTTCACGTTCACATTCCGAACACGGTTTCTCGGAAAATCTCGAAACGACCCCTTGACGGCGAGTGCGTACCTCTGCCTATAGTGACGCTAGTCACATAACGTGACTGGCGTCACAATTGGGCTAGCACAGGACCTAGGGCGCACCGAAAACTCCAGGTGACCTTTCAGGTTCGCAGCAACACCGTTCGGTCGGTATCCGAGGTTCAGCGGATGCCTTCCGAAAACGAGAGCGGCCCGGCCACTGGCCGGGCCACTTTCCTTTTTGAACTCTTCGAGGGTGACGGCGGTTATCTGCTCTGTCCGCCCAGGTTGCGGTTCTTGATCTTGGACTTCACGTAGTCGCGGTTCATGAACGCAATGAAGTCGATGCTGATTTCCTTGGGGCATGCTTCGTGGCATTCGGCGTGGTTCGTGCAGTGCCCGAAGTACTCCTCCATGGTCTCGACCATGGCTTCGGTGCGCTTCCAGCGCTCGGCCTGACCCTGTGGGAGCAGGTTCATGTGCATGACCTTGGCCGATGTGAACAGCTGGGCCGCCGAGTTGGGGCAGGCCGCGACACAGGCGCCGCAACCAATGCAGGCCGCAGCGTCCATGGCGGTGTCGGCGGCTTCCTTCGGCACCGGCGTGAGGTTGGCGTCGGAGGCACTGCCGGTGGGGGCGGTGATGTAGCCACCCGCCTCCTGGATTGCGTCGAGAGCCGACCGATCGACCGCCAGGTCACGGATGACGGGGAACGACGCCGCCCGCCAAGGCTCGATGGTGATGTTGTCGCCATTGCTGAACTTGCGCATATGGAGCTGACAGGTGGCGGTGCCTTTGACCGGTCCGTGTGCCTGACCGTTGATCATGAGGTTGCAGGTGCCGCAGATACCTTCGCGACAATCACTCTCGAAGACGATGGGCGGTGTGCCATCCTCGATCAGACGCTCGTTGACAACATCGAGCATCTCGAGGAACGACATGTCCTCGGAGATGTCGTTGGCCTCGTAGTTGTGGAACATCCCATTCTGGCCGGGCTCTTGGCGCCAGACCTTCAGGGTGAGATTCAGTGTCTTTTCCATCGTGTGGTTTTGTCGTTTCGTCTCGTGAGTCGGGTCGGCGGTTACTTGTAGCTGCGCTGGGTGAGCGGTACTTCGTCGAACACCAGTTGTTCGCGGTGTTCGGTCTGGGGTGAGTCGATACCGTTCCACTCCCAGGCGGTGACATGGGAGAAGTTGACGTCGTCGCGCTGGGCTTCGCCCTCTTCGGTCTGGTGCTCTTCACGGAAGTGGCCGCCGGCTGACTCTTCGCGCACCAGTGCATCGCGGGCCTTGAGCTTCGCGAGCTCGAAGAAGTCGGCAACCCGGCCGACCTTCTCGAGCGACTGATTGAGTGTGTCGGCACTGCCGAGCACCCGAACGTTCTTCTGGAACTCTTCTTCGAGCGAGGTGATTTCGCTGATGGCCTTCTCGAGACCGTTCTTGTTGCGCTCCATGCCGATGTAGTCCCACACGAGCTTGCCGAGCTCGCGGTGGTAGTGATCGACCGACTTGGTGCCGTTGACCGACATCCACTTCTTGGTGCGATCGTTGACGTCCTGCTCGGCTTCGACGAAGGCCGGATCGGAGATGGGTACCGGATCGGACCCGAGCTTGGCGGCCAGGTAGTCGCCGATGGTGTAGGGCAACACGAAGTAGCCGTCGGCCAGGCCCTGCATGAGTGCCGAGGCTCCCAGACGGTTTGCGCCGTGGTCGGAGAAGTTGGCTTCGCCGATCGCGTAGCAGCCGGGGATCGTGGTCATCAGGTGGTAGTCGACCCAGAGTCCGCCCATGGTGTAGTGGGTGGCCGGGTAGATACGCATTGGCTGCTTGTACGGATCTTCGCCGGTGATGCTCGCGTAGATATCGAACAGGTTGCCGTACTTGGCCCGCACGGTTTCGACACCGTCTCGGGCGATCGCGTCGGCAAAGTCGAGGTACACGCCGTTTTTGAGTGGTCCGATGCCCTTGCCAGCATCGACCACGGTCTTTGCGTTGCGCGAGGCAACGTCGCGGGGCACCAGGTTTCCGAACGCCGGGTACTTGCGCTCGAGGTAGTAGTCGCGTTCAGCTTCGGGAATGTCGCCCGCAGGTCGGGTTTCATCGAAGCTGTCGGGCACCCAGATACGGCCGTCGTTACGCAGCGACTCGGACATGAGCGTCAGCTTGGACTGGAACGGGTCGCTCGAGGGGATACAGGTGGGGTGGATCTGGGTGTAGCAGGGGTTGGCGAAGTACGCACCCTTGCGGTGGGCCCGCCACGCCGCGGTGACGTTGCACATCATCGCGTTGGTGGACAGGTAGTACACGTTGCCGTAGCCGCCGGTAGCCAGCACGACCGCATGGGCCGAATGAGAGGTGACTTCACCGGTGATGACGTCGCGGCAAACAATGCCGCAGGCCTCGCCATCCTTGGTTACCAACTCCAACATTTCCTGGCGGTTGTACAGGTCGACGCCGCCTTCATGCACCTGGCGCATCAGCGCCGAGAATGCGCCGAGCAGCAGCTGCTGACCGGTTTGGCCTCGGGCGTAGAAGGTGCGGCTCACCTGGGCGCCACCGAAGGAACGGTTGGCCAGCAGGCCGCCGTACTCGCGGGCAAAGGGCACGCCCTGGGCAGCGGCCTGGTCGATGATGTTCACCGACACCTCGGCCAGGCGGTGCACGTTGGCTTCTCGCGAGCGGTAGTCGCCGCCCTTGACCGTGTCGTAGAACAACCGGTGCACGCTGTCGCCGTCGTTCTGGTAGTTCTTGGCCGCGTTGATTCCGCCCTGGGCTGCGATGCTGTGCGCCCGCCGAGGCGAGTCGTGGAAGGTGAACGCCTTCACCTTGTAGCCCAGTTCGCCCAAGGTGGCGGCCGCCGAAGAACCGGCCAGGCCGGTACCAACAACAATCACCTCAAACTTGCGCTTGTTGCTGGGGTTCACCAGCTTCATGTCGAACTTGTGGCTGGTCCACTTGTCCGCCATCGGCCCCTCAGGGACCTTGCTGTCAAGTACGTCGCTATAGCCGCTCATAGTGATTCTTTCGGTGTATCGCCGAGTAGGAAGGCACCAACTTCAACTGCCCCCATGGTGCCCGAGGATTGCTTTCTTAGCCGTGCTCTTCGATGAGTTGTTCTTCGAGACACTCAAGAACATTTTCGGCTGCCGGATCGCAGACCCGGTTGTCTTCATCGGTCAGGCCAGCCGCATTGAGAATGGGGAACGACAGGTTGCCCACCAGGATCAGCCCCGCAAGTCCAGCCGCCAAGCCGCGGCGAGCCATGTTGTATTTGGGGTTGTTGATACCAAAGCTCTGAAACATGCTCCACGTGCCATGGAAGATGTGGAACGCCAGCGCGATGTTGGCGACGATGTAGATGATCAGCACCGGGATGCGGTTAAAGGAAGCATCGAGGTTGTGGTACGGGTCGCCATGCACGAAGTTGTCGCCCAGCCACCATCCCCAGGTGAGGTCGGCCAGGTGAAACAGGACGTACAGAAGAATGATGGGCCCGGTCCAGCGCATGGTGCGGCTGGCAAAGTTGGCGGCAATGTAGTCGCGACCGCCGGGGTAGCTGCCGGTCTTGTCGGTGTACTTGCTCAGGTTCAGCGCCACGGCGGCCCAGATGTGAATGCCGAACATGGCGATGAGGCCGAGTCGCAGAACCCAGAGGATCAGGCCGCGGGGAAACAAGCCCTGGCCGAGCGTTCGGAGCGACTCTGCATATTCAGCCACCACAGCCGGGCCCTCATAGACGTGCAGGTTGCCGATCATGTGGGCGACGACAAACCCAAGAAGCCCGACGCCGGTAAGCGCCATGAGCCACTTCTGACCCACCTGCGTCTGTCCGAGGCTGAGCGGGAAGGGCAGCGGCTTCACCTTCTTGCGAATCGGAGGTGGTCGCTTTGTTCCGCCAGGTTTCGACAGGGCCTGTGCCATGGAGAGCTGTCCTTGTTTCGGGTCGTTTTAGAGTTGTGTCAGATTGTGGGTGCCTGGCAACAAGTGCCGCCCTGCCAGGAATGACTCCGCGCACGGAGCTCCTACAATCGTCCGCCTGCGCAGGCTAACCCCGTTCACGGGCTTGCCCACAACTTTGTGGTTCGGTGGGGTCGAGAATCTTAGGTCGTCAAAGCGTGGCCACATACCGGTTCGTGGCCGTCAGACCCTTGCCGGTCAGTTCGAGATCAAGGGTGACCTCGCCGGTCTGAGCTGGCACGACCCAGTCAACTTCGCCGACGCGTGTGACCGCGTCGCCAGCGATGTCTCCCTCCCACCGCCATTCGCGTGTGCCGGTGGGATCGGTGAGTTCGGCCCGCACGACGCCGGTGTTCCCCGATCGCAGATCGCTTACGACGTGAACACCTAGTTGGACCGTGGTGCCCGGCAATGGTGCGAAGGGAAGTGGGTCGGCGGTGACAATGACTGGTCGACAGGCGTCGGTGACCGCGTCGAACGCCGGCTTGGGACGACGATCGTGGCCGAGAAGCGACGTACTGATCGCCGGGTGGGAGTCGGCCAGATGATGCACGCTGAATCCGCCGGTTGGCGAGTATTTCAGCCGACGCAGAGTCTCGATCTGGATCTTGATCACCGAAGCCTGATAGCGCCGGGTCGCTTCGGCCCACTCGTCGAAGGTCTCAAACATCGACGGCGGCACTCGGCGGGCCAGCGTGTCGCGATCGAGCCCGTGATGACGTTCGAGGGTGTCCCAGTCGAGTCGTGGCCAGTGCTGGGGTTCACAGAAGGTCGACCCGATGGGTACCGACTGGGCTCCGAACTCCGACACGAACCGCACCAGCCGCGGCATTCGGGCCGCCGCTTCCACCAGGTCGGCGGCGTTGCCCGGGCCGTGCCAACCAAACCAGAGGTGACTGTCGGTGCCGTCGAGGAGCGGGAGATGTGGTGCAACGCCGGAGTGGGCCACGATGGGTCGGGACGGGTCGTTCTTCGCGATCGCTCGCTTGATGGTCCGGTCGAGCACCGTGCGGTTCCAGCCTGGTCGATTCGATTTCACCAGCGAGGGGGAAGGAGTCGCGTCGTCGCGTCCGTCGGGCTCGTCATGTCCGCACCACGTGAATATCGACGGGTGATGGCCCAACAGGTCGACCATCTCGCGGGCCTGCCGGCCAGCCTGGCCGCGCACGCCACGGTCGTATCCCTGGTGCATGGGAAAGTCCTGCCACAACAAGATGCCAAGCTCATCCGCCGCGGCATAGAGCTCGGGACGCGCAATGTGGGTGTGCACCCGCAGGAAATCGAGCCCGGCCTCTTTGGCAGCTCGGAGATCGCCGACGATCTCTTCGGTCGGGGCATCGGCGATGAACATCCTTGTCGGGCCTGCGGTGGCACCTTTCAGAAACAGCCGCTCACCGTTGATGCGGTAGATCCAGTCGCGCACTCCGACCGAGCGAAACCCGGTTCGTACGGTTCGTGCGTCGCTGATGTCGTCATCGACGAGCACCGAGGTGACCACCTCATGAAGGGGCTGCTCGCCGAGCGAGTGCGGCCACCATCGCTCGGGGTCGTCGACCGTCACGGTCCATTCGACTCGATTCTCGCCAGCGGCCAACGGCTGCACGAGGTCGTGCTCGACACCGACGACCTCGGTGTGGAACCGGACTTCGCGCGCGACCGCGGTATCGACCACCGCTCGAACGGCAAGGGTGGCCTGACGTTCCGTGCAGTCGGTGCAAATGACCCGGAAGAACCGGATCGTGACCGGCCCGGTTCGATCGAAGGTCACCGGCCGCCAGATCCCGCCGGGGTTCTTGGTGCGATCGAGATGGCTGCTGTGCTGGAAGGCGCCGGTCAGATTGCGTTTGTGCTGCAGATCCGAGGGCGATGTGCAGCTCACTTCGATTGCCAGGTCGTGAAAGTCGCGCGCCCGGACCTGATCGGTGATCTCGAACGCATGGGGAAAGAAGTAGCCCGACGTCTCACCGAGATATCCGCCGTCGAGGAAGACGTCGGCGTCATAGAAGATGCCTTCGAATCGCAGCCAATATCGATCCTGCTCGGCGGCCGGATGGGTGGAAAACGCCGTGCGATAGAACAGCGGGTCATGGTTGGTGGCAAAGGCTTCCGAGGTCTGCCAATGTCCCGGCACAGAAACCTCGGGCCAATGAGTGTCGTCGAACCCGGGCTCGGCGTACACCCGACGAAGGTCGTCATCGGCCACATGGGCGCGCCAAGGTCCTGGAAGCTGCACCGAATGAAGGTAGCAATCAGGGGAAGATACTGACGCACCCGAATCGCCGACACCTTTCGTGGGAGAAGGTGCGGTGCAACACAGTGGTTCGCACTATGTTCGGTGCCATGTCGACCAAACCCACAATCGCGACCCTCGGCGAACTCCGAAGCTCAGGCTGGGAGTCGGTAACCGTCAAAGAAGAACTCCGCCGCAACGCGATCCAACGAGTGCGCGATGGTGAGCCCCTGGTACCGGCCGTGATGGGCTACGAGAACACCGTGCTCCCACAGCTCGAGAACGCGTTGCTCGCCGGTCACGATGTGATCTTTCTCGGCGAGCGCGGCCAGGCCAAGACTCGAATGATTCGTGCGCTCACCGAGCTCCTCGACGAGTGGATGCCCATTGTCGCCGGGTCCGAGATCTACGACGACCCCTACAACCCGAGCTCGAAGTTCGCCCGCGATCTCCTCGACGAGCACGGCGATGCGTGCCCCATCGATTGGACGCATCGCGATGTTCGCTATGGCGAGAAGCTGGCCACCCCCGACACCTCCATCGCCGACCTCATCGGCGAGGTCGACCCCATCAAGGTCGCCGAGGGTCGCTACCTCTCCGACGAGCTCACCCTCCACTACGGACTCGTGCCGCGAACCAACCGGGGAATCTTCGCCATCAATGAGCTGCCCGATCTTTCCGAACGCATTCAGGTCGGACTGCTCAACGTGCTCGAAGAACGCGATATTCAGGTGCGCGGTTACAAAGTGCGTCTCCCGCTCGACGTCATGTTGGTCGCTTCGGCCAACCCCGAGGACTACACCAACCGCGGTCGCCTCATCACTCCGTTGAAGGATCGGTTCGGTTCACAGATTCGCACCCATTACCCACTTGAGGTCGAGACCGAAATGGCCATCGTCGACCAGGAAGCGGTGCTACCCAGTGCTGCCGATGTCGAGGTGCAGGTGCCCGACTTCATGGCCGAAATCGTCAGCACCATCAGTCATCTGGCCCGACAGAGCAGCAGCATCAACCAGCGTTCGGGCGTGTCGGTGCGACTGTCGGTCAGCAACTTTGAAGCCATGGTGGCCAACGCGACCCGGCGCTCGCTTCGCCTCGGCGAAGACAAAGTTGTGCCTCGTATCTCGGACCTCGGCGCACTTGCCGCATCCACCTCGGGCAAGATCGAAATCGAGTCCCTCGACGACGGACGCGAAGGCGAAGTCCTTCACCAACTCATCGGGAGCGCAGTGCTTCTGGTGTTCCGCGAAGTGGTTCCGCCCGAAACCCATCGGGGCATCATCGATGCGTTCGATGAGGGCACCACGGTCGAGGCGGGCGACGGCCTCTCGAGCGCAGATATCGCCGGCCGACTTTCGGAAAACCCGGCTATGGGCAAGGCAGTGGCTGCCGTGCTCGACGGCGAGTCGGGTGCCGACAACCCAACGGTGGTCGCCAGCGCGGTTGAGTTCATTCTCGAAGGTCTGCACCTCAGCAAGCGCCTCAACAAAAACGAAGGCAACTACGAGTCGCGCGAACCAGCGATGTAGAAAGCGCTGCTTGGTTGTGCGGTAGCGCTGCTACCGGTAGCTGTGCGTGCCTTGGTCGAGGACGACGTTGCCGTCGGCGTGCGTTTGGTACACCGCGTTGCCGTCGCCCAGGTCCCAGATGTTCACATCGAGCTGCTGACCGGGAAACACCGGCGTTGAGAACCGGCCGGCCATCCCACCGAATCGGGCGGGGTCGCTATCGCACATCGCGTGCAGCAGCGCCCGGCCGGTGAAACCGTAGGTGCAGAGGCCGTGGAGAATCGGCTTCGGGAAACCGGCCATGTCGGCGAATTTGGGGTCGGCATGCAACGGGTTGCGGTCGCCGTTGAGGCGATAAAGCAACGCCTGGTCGATGCGGGTTTGGTAACTCACAACGTGGTCGGGGTCGCGGTCGGGGGCGGTCCACTCGGCCTTGGGGCCGCTATCGCCACCCCAGCCGCCTTCACCGCGAATGAACAGCACCGAGCTGGTGGTCCAGAGGGGCGAGCCATCCATCGTCACGTCGTTCTGCAGCACCACCAGTGCCGCCTTGCCCTTGTCGTAGATGCCCTTGACGCTGGTGACATTGGTAGCCGTGCCGGCAACCGGCAGCGGCGCATGAAGCTCGATGGACTGCTCGCCGTGTACCAACATCGCCAGGTTGAAGTCGCCGAAATCCGGGCTCTTGCCAGCGCCCTGGCCGAGCACGACCCCCATGGTGGGGAGCGCCTTCTGCTCGACGTCCATGCTGTTCTCGGTGGTGAACTCCAGCTCGAAACCGGTGGGGTCAGTGGCGCCAGCTCCAACGCCGAGCGAGTAGAGAAGCGAGTCTGAGGAGTCCCAGCTGAAATCGCCGGGTTCGCCTACGGCTCCGGCGGCGTCGGGGTTGATGGGCATGGCGATTCTCCTCGGAGACGTTGGCTACAGGGGCTGCGTTCAACGTAGTGGTGCACGCCTACCCGGTGGCAATCGCCGGTGGGTCACCCGTCGAGGGCGCCGCCCATCGTGTTCTTGATGGCCTCTTCCTGAGCTGCGACCAGGTTGGTTACAAGCGGGCGCTCGCGCATGGTCTCGGCCATCTGGAAGCAGTTGTAGGCCAGCAGCCGTGCACCACGGTTGGTGTACACATGGCTCGGGCCGCCAGCATCGAGATAGCTGGGGCCGGGCCCTGCGTCGCCCACCCAGTAGCAGTCGGAGTTCGGCGGAACCACAAAGCCGAGATGGATGAGGTTGTAGAGAGTGGTGGCACTTGCGTCATGTGCGCCGTCTTCGTTTCCGGTCACCACCACGCCGGCCACTTTGTTATAGAGCGGGAACTGGCCCTTGTCGTTCAGCTCGCGATAGGTGCCGTCGAGCCGCTCGATAACCAACTGAGCAACCGAGGAACGCACGCCGAACCAGATCGGCATTCCCATCACCAGGATGTCGGCCGCCTTGATCTTGTCGAGAATCATCGGCCATTCATCGCCGTCGCCCATATCGGACTCAACGCCGAAAGGAACGTTGTGATCCAGCACGCGAACGATTTCGGTTTCGGCTCCCCAATGTTCGAACAGCTCCATCACGGTTACCAGAAGCGCCTCGGTGTGAGAAACATCCGGGGACTTCTTCAGTGTGCAGTTCAGCGCGAGAACGGTAATGGGGTTCTTGGTGCTCATCTCGGATCAGTTCGGGTAGCTGGTTGTTTCAGCAGGTGAGCGTATCCCAGTTGGGCCAACGTGCAGTACTTCGACAAGGGCTGACGCAGGGGGATTGAGCTCGGTGGCCTCCGCCTTGGCTCGCTCGACCGCCACGATGTCGGCTGTTCGGTACGACGCGATACGCGTCGACCACGAATCGATGCTCTGGCGATTCGAGCCGGTACAGAAAAAGGTGGTGAGCGGCCCCTCGGGTGAATACGCATCGGCGCCCTCCACACTCAGCGTCTCGCCCGACTTCATCTCTACATTCCAGTTCCACATGAGGTGTCCTCCAACACTCGGTTCAACACCCCCTATTCAAGTCAGGGGGTGTGACAG
>CAZGVQ010000010.1:0-4289 GCA_964529355.1 uncultured Acidimicrobiales bacterium | reverse complement strand
GGTGCCTGGCACCTTTGGTTAACCCTAGAAACAGCGGCTCACCGCGCAGTACCGTTGCCACTATGGAACTCGGGGTCGAGGTGGGTGTTGGTCGCACGTCGACCGTCTACGCCTACGGCGATGGCGCGGTGGTCAAGGTTCCGTTTGCCAACGTGCCAAAACACTGGACGGCGCTCGAGGCTCGGTTTACCACCGCCGCCCGCGATCTGGGGCTTCCGGTTCCCGAGGTGCTTGGCGTGGTCGATATCGACGATCGACCCTCGATCATCTTCGAGCGCATCGAGGGTCGATCGCTGCTTGAACATGTGGTCGACGATCAGGGTTCGGCCAAAGCCTTTGCTCGGGAGTTTGCCGATGTGCACCACAGGATCCAGCGGGCAGGGATCCCGTCGAGCGTGCCCGACCTGGTCGACCGGCTCTGCCTCAAGACCAGCACGGCGTCGCAGCTCTCTGATGTCGAGCGGTCAGAGGCGTACCGAATCGCGCAAACGCTTCCCCGTGGGGCGGCGCTCCTCCATGGCGACCTCCATCCCGGCAACATCCTCATGAGTCCCTCGGGCCCGGTGATCATCGACTGGTTCGACGCGACCATCGGCCACCCGGTGGCCGACGTGGTGCGATCGAGCATCCTCCTGACGCCAACCGCCTCGGGTGACGACCTCGTTCATCTTCCGGGCGTACCGACGGCAGTCGTCGAGACCACCCGGTTGGTATATCTCGAATCGTTCGCCGATCTCCTCGACAACGCTGGCCAACTGCTCTCTTCGTGGCGCGCCGTCAGCGCTGCCAGCCGGTTGTCTGAAAGGGCCGAGGTCGACGAGTCGGCACTTCTCGCGATCTGGCACGAGCGTCCGGGAGATATCGATGGTCGGACCGAACCGCTACCCGGTCTGGGACTGGCCTACGAGATCCTCTAGGGCGTCGAACACCAGGGGCGTCGCGGCCATCGTGAGATCCGTGAGATTGTTGGCGGGCAGCATGACCGATGCTCCTGCTTCGGCTGCGATGAGCGCGCCGGCTGCGTAGTCATAGGTTTGGATGTGCCGCTCGAAAAAGGCATCGAGGCGTCCGGCCCCGACCCAACAAAGGTTGAGCGCGGCGGATCCCATGCAACGAATATCGCGACATTGCGGGAGTACATGGGTAAGGAGATCAGCCTCGGCGGAGCGGCGGAGCGCATCGTAGGCAAACCCTGTGCCCACGAGTGCTTGAGTGAGCAATGAAGTACTTGAGCATTTGATGCTAGAGCCATTGCTTCGAGCGCCTTCTCCCTCGGTTGCGCTGAAGATCTCCCCCTGCAACACATCGACAACGGCGCCGGCCACGACTGTTCCGTTCATTGTGGCAGCGATGCTCACCGACACGACCGGAAGCCCGTAGAGAAAGTTGACGGTGCCGTCGATGGGGTCGACGATCCAGCCAATACCGGTGTCGCCGAACTGGTCGTCGAATTCTTCGCCCTCGATGGACGACCCCGGACACCGCAGGAGAAGTTCGGAGCGAATTCGGCGCTCGGACTCAAGATCGGTGTGGGTGACGACGTCGGTGGGCGATGACTTGGTGCCGGCCATCGACGCTCGCCCAAGGTTCGTCCGCACAAAGCCTGCTGCCGCACGGGCCACATCGGAGGCGACGAGTTCGAGTTGACGAGCGGGCGAAAGAACCTTGGCGGTTGTGGTGGTCACGCCAGGCGGACCGTGGTGCCCGTTGCCTCGATGGATGCGACCACCGTTGGATCGAGTTCGGTGTTGGTTATGAGGATGTCGACATCGGACCATTCGGCGAACCGTACGAACTGGTCAGAGCGAAATTTCGTGTGGTCGACCAGTGCCACGACGCGGCGGGCTGCGGCGATCATGGACTGCTTCAGCGCGGCTTCTTCGCGATAAGGCGTGGTGAGCCCGGTGTTGGGGCTAGCCGAGTCGCTCGAGATGAAGAGCGTGTCGACCCGAAGTGGCTCAACCGAAGCCACCGCCTCGGCGTCGACCATGGCCAGCGTGTTCTTGCGAACCTTGCCGCCGATGACGATGACGTCGAGCGACTCGTGTTCGGCGAGAACCTGAGCAACCGTGAGAGAATTGGTGACCACCCGGAGTCGCGCGTCGCTGGGCACCGCACGAGCGAAGGTCGTGAGGGTGGACCCGGAGTCGATGATGACCGCACCGCTATCGGGCAGTTCGCTCACCGCTGCCAGAGCCAGTCGGTTCTTCTCGCTGTAGTGAAGATCGGAGCGCACCGACAGGAGTGGCTCGAACCCTTCGCTCTCCCAGGGGATAGCGCCACCGTGCACCCGGCGCAGGACCCGTTGTCCCTGGAGATCCGAAAGGTCGCGCCGAATCGTTTCGGTGGTTACCTGGAACCGGTCGGCAAGTTCAGAAACCTCGGCGCGGCCACCCTTCATGGTGAGCGCAACGATCTGTCGCTGCCGTTCGCTTTGGAAGAGTGCAGGTGTCGATGCTTCAGTCACTCTTTGCTTCCGGTCTTACTTACTCGTGGCGCAGGCAACGGTCGATCGCTGCCGTGACGCCATTCTCACGGATTTCCTGTAGTGCTGAAACAAACTCGTCGCGGAACCGCTCGTTGGCACCGAGATCGTCGAACACTGCCTCGAAGGAAAGGAATGCAGCCGGATCCTCGACCGACGCAGCGGCGAATGCCTTGGCCGCATCGAGTTGCGGGTCGTTCGAGAGGGTGATGGTGTTGCCGGCGCAGTCGGTGCCGAGCAGGTACTGGCACCAACCGGCGAGGGCCAGAGTGGAATGGCAGAGAAGCCCTCCGGCTTCGAGCTGCGCCCGAACCGTCGGCAGCAGGAACTTGGGGAACTTGGCTGACCCGTCGAGTGTGAGTCGAGAGATCTGGTCGCCGACCGCCGGGTTCGAGAAGCGCTCGACCAGTGAAGCGTTGTAGGAGTCGATATCGACGTGCTCCACCGGGGGAAGCACCGGCTTGGCCTCGTTTCCGAGGAAAGAAGCCACATACGCACGGATCGACGGATTGGCCATGGCTTTGTCGACGGTCTCAATACTTTCGAGCGCTGCGAGGTATGCCAGACAAGAATGACCGGCGTTCAGAAGCCGGAGTTTCATGTGCTCGTAGGGTTCGACGTGATCGGTGACGATGATGTCGAGTTGCTCGAGCGGCGGGCGCTCACCGGCGAAGTCATCTTCGACAACCCACTGGCGGAACGGCTCGGCCACGACAGGCCAGGCATCGTTGATGCCATGGGTTTCGCTGAGCCACGCCCGGTCGGCATCGGTGGTTACCGGCGTGATGCGGTCGACCATGCTGTTGGGGAACGACACGTTGTTCTCAATCCATGACACCAGATCGCCATCGAGATCGGTGGCGGCACCAAGAGTGGAAGTACGGGCGGCCTCGCCGTTGGACATGATGTTGTCGCAACTGAGCACCGTGATGGGGCCGACATCGTTGCGGCGACGCAGATCGAGACCAAGAGAAATAATGGCAAAGGCGGACCCGGGACCAGCGACATCGGAGTCGGGTTCGTAGTCGCCGGTGACGTCGCTGATCGGGTAGCCGCCCTCGGTGATGGTGAGCGAAACGATCTGGGTGGTCGGAGCCGCGATGGCTTCGATGAGTTCGTCGGCGTCGGGGTGTGCATGGGTGTAGCCGGTGATGCTGCCGATGATCGAGACCGCGGTTTCCTCCGGGCCGCGCGAGATCAAGGTGTAAAGACCGTCTTGTTCGGTGAGTACATCGCGCATCGTTGCATCGGCGGCGCGCACACCAGCACCCAGGATTGCCCAGTCGGTATTGCCGGAGGCGCAAAGCTCGTCGGCATAAGTCGCGAGGTGGGCGCGATGAAAACCACCCACACCAACGTGTACTATCCCTTGACGCAGGGCGGAGCGGTTATAACCCGGTATGGTGGCGGCGTCAGAAATGTCGCCCAGGGTTTCGCTCCGGACTGACACTGATGGTTTAGGAGATGGCACGACGAACACCTTATACCAACACAAACACAGACGCTACATGTGTGTTTGGGCTGGAATTCGGTGATTTCGATGAGTTATCCAACTAAACCAACACGTGGTGTTGTAATCCAACATAAAACCAACTAAAACAGATAATTGATACAAAACTGGTGACCTGGCATTGGGCTGGGCCCCCAAGATCCCGTGGAGGGGAAGTATGTCTCAAGACAAACGCTTACGGTCTAAGCCGTGGCTGATGCTCGTCGGTGTTCTCGCAGCACTGGCACTTTTCGCGACTGCCTGTGGTAGCGATGCCGCAGACGTAGTTGGCGATGTCGTCGAAGAAGCCGAAGA
>CAZGVQ010000009.1:0-19277 GCA_964529355.1 uncultured Acidimicrobiales bacterium | reverse complement strand
AAGCGGATCGGCCCGGATCCGCTTCGGAAAGATGCCGACGGCTTGCGTTTCGTACAACGAGCGGGAAAGAGTCCAACTCCGATTGGCGGGCTGCTGCTGAATCAGGCGGCGATCGCTGGTGTGGGCAACGTGTACCGTGCCGAGTTCTGCTTTTTGGCTGGTGTGAACCCGTTCACTCCGGCAAAGCAATTGGCCGACGGCGTTTCGCAGCAACTGTGGGATCTCTCGGTCGAGCATCTGCGCGAAGGGGTCCGCCTCAACCGCATCGTCACCCGCGACCCCGAGGAGATCGGTGTCACCCGCGGACGGATACGCAAGGGCGACCGCCTCTATGTTTACAAGCGGGCCGGACAACCCTGCCGCATCTGTGGCACCCCTATCGTTCGAGATGACATCGCGAACCGGAAGATCTGGTTCTGCCCCACCTGCCAGCCCCGCTGATCCCACCTTGAATGCCGACTCCCATGCCTTCACACTCATCGCCTGAACCCTTCGACGCAATCCTCATCGTTTCCTTTGGCGGACCCGAAGGACCCGATGATGTGGTCCCCTTCCTTCGCAATGTCACCGAGGGTCGAAACATCCCCGATGAACGCCTTGCCGTCGTTGGCGAGCACTATGCGAACTTTGGTGGGGTTAGTCCGCTCAATGGCCAGGTGCGCGAACTCATTGCAGCGCTTGAACCCGCCCTTCTCGAAGCGGGGCACGATCTGCCGGTGTACTGGGGTAACCGCAACTGGCATCCAATGCTGACCGACACGATTCGCACCATGCGTTCCGACGGTAGGACCCGAGCACTCGCCTTTGTCACGTCGGCCTACTCATCGAACTCAGGATGTCGGCAGTATCAGGACGACATCGCCCGAGCGATCGCCGAGACCGCTTCAGACGCGACCGCCGATACCGAGATCGAGGTGGTGAAGGTTCGCCCCTTCTTCAACCATCCGGGTTTCGTTCACACGATGGCCGACAACGTCGAAAAGGCGTTGGCCGGCCTGGATCCCGCCGAGGCGGACAATGCCCGAATCGCGTTCACCGCCCACAGCATTCCGGTTGGGATGGCGATCAACTGCGACTACGAAGCCCAGCTCAACGACGTAGCTACGGTGATCAGCTCACGACTTTCCCGATCGCTCGAGTGGGATCTGGTCTTTCAGAGCCGAAGCGGACCACCTCAGGTCCCCTGGCTCGAACCCGACATTTGCGATCACATCGATGCCCTCGCCAACGACCCCGACACCGCTACCAGCCCCCTGATCATCGCACCGATCGGATTCATCTCCGACCATATGGAGGTGCTCTGGGACCTTGACACCGAGGCTCGGGCACGCGCTGAACAGCACGGAATAACCATGGTGCGGGCCGAAACTGTCGGAACCGCCCCGGCCTTTGTGCGGGCCATCGTCGATCTGCTCGAAGAACACCTGACCGGTGCGACCCCTCAGGTTGTGGGCGACTTCGCGGCTCGACCTTCGCCCTGCGAGCCGGGTTGTTGCGCCTTGCAACCGCGCCCGACACCGTCCAACATGGGGTGAAGCCCTACCATAAGCTGTGACCAGCTGTTATCTCACCCCCCTTCGGTCCGGCAGAAGCACGCCGGTTCCCGCTCCCCCCAACGAAGGCTCGTGCTCCCATCTCCTTCAGTCTTTCTGCGTCCTCTGCGAACGCTGTCATGAGCGACACCGAACGGACCATGCGCGCCATTCGTCGGCTGCGGTTCGCCCCGTCAGCCGCGGCGATCAGCGAGTACGGGTCACTTTCAGCGATCGACGCTATCTCGGGGCTCCGCGAGAGGTCCGAAGCCTTTATCCCCGGAAGTGGCGACCCGCTGATGAGCCGCGACTGGAACGAGGAAACCTACGACTCGCTGCTCCAGTGGTGGTTCGACCGTATGATCGCGCCCGACGCCGGCATCCACGAGCGAATGGTCTGGTTCTGGCACGGGCATCTCACGTCGGGGCAACAAAAGGCCAACCGCAGTCAGCTGTTCACCCAACATCTTCTGCTTCGCCGCCACGCAATGGGCAACTTCCGCGAACTGATGCAGGCGATCACCGTCGACGCCGCAATGCTGCGCTACCTCGACGGCGACGGCAGCGAGGCCGACCGCCCCAATGAGAACTACGCCCGAGAGCTTATGGAGCTCTTTGCCCTGGGTATCGGCCACTATCAAGAATCCGATATCCGCTCGGCGGCGAAGGCCCTTTCGGGCTGGAAGGTCCGGGACACTGCGGTCACCTTCGATGCATCGCTGAGCTTCGACGCCCCACTCACCTTTTTGGGCGAGCGCAAACGGTGGGATGTCGAGAGCATCGTCAACAAGGTTGTCGATCACCCGGCCTGCGCCCCGTTCGTCACCGCAAAGATCCATCGATTCGTCGCGGGCTCCTCGGCCCCGCCCGAATTTGTGGAAGAGCTCAGCCGAGTGTTCGTCGACAACGACCTGGCGATCGCCCCGGTCGTCGAGGCCATCATCTACGGCCCGACGTTTGTCGACGCCGAACCAACACGAGTGCGCCAGCCCATCGAGTGGCTGGCCGCGTCGGCCGCGGTACTCGGGCATTCAGCATCCACCCCAAGCGCCGTTGGACCTCGTGTCGAGTCCTGGTGGTTCGATCAGCTGGGCCAGATTCCGTTTGTGCCGCCCAACGTGGCTGGTTGGCCTGACGACACCCGTTGGGTCTCGGCCGGACAGGTGCTGGCGCGCACCAATCTGCTCTCCAACTTTACGCTGCCGCAATCGATCGCCGATGTGGTTGAACCCACGGTCGATGGAGTTCTCCGCCACTGCGCGCTGGGTTCGGTGAGTGATACGACACGCGCCGCGCTCGACACCGCAGCCGCCAACCAGCCATCCGATGAGCGACGACTCGAACTTCTTCTGGCGCTCACGGTCCTTTCTCCCGAATTCGCCCTGGCCTGACCATGACCTCCAAGAACCCCGACCAGACCAACGATCAGCCAGAAGACGAGCCGACCGGACCTGAGGCGGGCACCTCGCGTCGAAAATTCCTCGGGTTGTTGGCCGGAGGCGCAGCGGGCGCTGCGACCGCGGGCGCGATCTACACCGCGAACCAGGACGGGTCGGGCTCCAGTGCTCCCTCGTCTTCCGAAACAACAACACCACCGGCAGATGCATCGCCGGGCACCACGACTGCACCGAACCAGGCGGCGCCCGCCACGACGAACCCGGTCACGCCCACCACCAACGCTCCGTTCGCGCCGGGCCCGAGGCGAACCCTTGTGGTCGTCGAGCTCAATGGCGGGAACGACGGGCTGGCCACCTTGGTGCCCTACTCGAGCGACCGGCTCCGGGAACTGCGCCCGACGCTTCTACCGTCCGAGGACGAACTCCTTCTTCTCGACGACGATTTCGGACTCACCCGAAGCCTGGAGCGCAACTGGGGGCAAGGCCTCTCGCTGGTGCAGGGAATCGGCCTTCCCGGCGGCACCGGTTCGCACTTTGAGATGGAGCGACGATGGTGGACCGGCACCGAGATGGGCACCGAGCTTTCGCCGACCGGATTCCTTGGCCGCCTCTGTGACGAACTCGACGAAGGCCAGGCCATCACCGGGCTGACGCTGGGTACCCGCCGCTCCCCCGCCATGTTGTCGTCCAAGCCGGTGACGGCGGGCCTCACCAACCCAAGCGTGAGTTGGTGGGTGAATCAGCAGAACAGCTGGTTTAGCAACCTTCGACAGGGCATCGAGACCATGTCGGGCCACGACGGATCCTCTGAGGCCGGAACCCCGTTGACCGACGCACGAAACGGACTCGGCAGCGCACTTGATTTTGCCGATGTTCTGAGCAACGTGGATGTCAGCGATGTGACCGAGCGTTATCCCGCCAACGCGCTCGGGTGGCAGTTCGCCATCGCGGCGCAGGTGATCGCCGCCCATTCAGGGGTTCGAGTCATCCATATCACCCATGGCAACTTCGATACCCACGATGATCAGCGCGGCACCCACGAACACCTGCTTCGCCAACTCGATAATGCGATGGCGCAGTTCCGTACCGAACTCGCCGAAACCGGCGACGCCGGTGATGTGCTCATTGCGACGACCAGCGAGTTTGGCCGTCGACCACAACAATCGGGAACCGGCACCGACCACGGGGCGGCTTCCCTGGCCATGCTCGCCGGGCCGGTCGAGGCCGGCCGCTTCGGTGAGCATCCTTCGCTTGCCGACCTGGACGAGAACGACAACCTGCGACCAACGCTGTCGATGGCCGAGTTCTATGCAACGCTCGCCGAAGGTTGGCTGGAAGTGCCCGCCTCCGACGTTCTCGACAACGCACCCTCGGTGGTTCCGGGACTACTGACCGTCTGAAGTGCGCTTGGGCGTTCTAAAATGGATCCGCAATGCACCGCATTCTTGCCTTCCTGCTCGTCGGCGCGCTCACAGCGGTAGCCTGCTCCAACACGGGCGTCGATGACCTCATTGCGGCCGAGCCGCGGCCGGCCACCTCGACCCCGGCGCCGGAGGTCACCGAGCCTGCCCCGGACACCAGCCAACCACCGGCCGACACAACCGAACCTCCGACCGCGACCACCGAACCTCTTCTTCCACCCACCACGACGACAGGCGAAGCACTCGAAGACGACAACCAGTTCAGCGGGCCGCCCGGCCTCGACGGCATCGGCGATGAGTACTTTCCACAAGCTGGCAACAGCGGGTACGACGTCACGCACTACAACATCAACATCGACGTCGAACCCGAAAGCAATCGAATCGATGCGTTCGTCGATGTCGAACTGACACTCCGCGAGGACCTGGGCTCGATCAACCTCGACTTGCGCGGGTTCGAAATTCGCGGTGTCCAGGTCGATGGCGAGCTGGTCGAGCATCGCCGCGAGGGACAGGAACTCACCGTCGACTTCGGACGAACGATTGCCGCTGAAACCGAGACCGTGGTGCGCGTGTCCTACGAGGGTGTTCCCGCACCGATACCGGAATCGACCATCGGTTCGATCGGCTGGATCGATGGCCAGAACGGGTCACATGTGGTGGCCGAGCCCAACGGTGCGCCCACCTGGTTCCCGGCCAACGATCACCCGCTCGACAAGGCGACCTTCAGCTTCGTGATCTCGGTGCCCGACAACTACCAGGTCGCGGCCAACGGGATTCTCGAAGGAACACGGCCAACCGGCGCAGGCACCGAATACACCTGGGTCGCCTCGGACCCCATGGCCCCCTACCTGGCCACGGTGGCCGTCGGCGAGTTCGAGTTCATCGAGGAGAGGGGCCCCGGCGGCATCCCGATCCGCAACGTGTTTCCGCCCGAACTCGTCGGTGTGGCCACCCAGGACTTCGGCCGTACCGCGCAGATGATCGAAACGTTCTCGGAACTGTTTGGCCCCTACCCCTTTGAGGCCTACGGCTCGCTGGTCATCGACGATTCGTTCGGGTTCGCGCTCGAGACCCAGACCCTGTCGATCTACAGCGAGTTACTTATCGACGGGTCACGAAACCGCGAGTGGGTCTTCGCCCACGAGCTTGCCCACCAGTGGTTCGGAAACTCGGTAAGTGTTGGCCGCTGGCAGGACATCTGGCTCAACGAAGGGTTCGCCACCTACAGCGAAGCGCTCTGGTTCGAGTTCGCCGACGGCACCGACACCAACGCCAGAATGCGCGATCTGGCTGCCCGGTCGGCGAGCCTGCCCGCGCCCGGCGATCCGGGCCCCAACAATCTCTTCGGCAGAGAGGTCTACAACCGCGGCGCGCTGACGCTCCATGCCATGCGCCTCACCCTCGACAACGACGACATCTTCTTCGACATTCTGCGAGCCTGGGCACAGGAGAACGCCTACTCAGCGGCGACAACCGAGGACTTCATCGAGGTGTCCGAGCGGGTCGCAGGGCGCGATCTTCGTGACCTGATCGAGAATTTCCTGTTCAACGACACGCTTCCTGCGTTGCCCGAGTAGGTCGTCGTCAGGAGTCCAGGCTCACGAGCGCTTCGTAGCCGTCGCGGAAGGTTGGGTAACGCGGCTCGAACCCCACCGAATGGGCGAGCGTGTTTCGACATCGTTTGTTGGTCATCGGCACAAACTCAGGATCCATGTCGGGCACGGCCACGCCGAGCCGACCAGCGATCCAGGTGATCACGTCGGCTCGCGAGGCAGGCTCGTCATCGACACCGAGAACGACCGGTGGTACGACGTCGGCCACAGCGAGCGCCGCGACCAGGCGGGCGGCATCGTCGACGTGGATGCGGTTGGTGTAGGCCGGGGTGGGCCCATAGCCGGCTTTGCCGGCCCGCACCTGGTCGACGAACCGGGTTCGGCCCGGGCCGTACACGCCACCAAGGCGGACCGACGACGCTGACGGCACGGCGGCAGCGGCGACCTGCTCCATGTCGACCATGGCTTGGCCGCTGAACACCGTTGGTTCGGCCGGGGTGCTCTCGTCGACCCACGAGCCGTCGCGCACGCCATAGACCGCAGTGGACGAGACCGCCACCAGCCGCTGGGGCTTCAGCGCTTCGACGACGGCGCGCATGCCCTGCACGTAGGTCTGCTGGTACGCATCTTCGGTGCGTTGACCAGCGGTGACCGTGAAGACCACCGCGAGTTCTTCGGCGTCGAGCCCGGTTGCTGCAGCCTTGAGCGACGCTGGATCGGTGATATCGGCGCTACGGGCTTCGAAGCGCTCGGGCACCTTGGCCGCGTCGCGCCGAACGCCGATGATCCGGTGTCCTTCATCAGCCAGGTGCGCGCCAATCCTCGCACCCAGGTCGCCCACACCGATGAGAACGATCACTGAGCGACCACCCTCACTGCTCAAAAACCGTTCGGGGAACATCGCACGAGTCGAATGCTTCGAGGATTCGCTCGAGCGCCCCCTCGTCCGCAGTGGAAGCAGACATCGCCAGAAGATCCTCGACGTCGATCTCCATCGCCAGGCAGTCGGCGTCGGCCGCCGGCAAGTCGAGCTGCGTCGCCAGTTCGGCGCTCAGTTCGGCCTGAATCTCCGGGTCCCCGCGCAGGTCCTCGATGAGGGAATCGGCGTCATCGAGGTTGACGATGCCCGGTATCGAGACCGGCGGCTCAGCGGAAACCGCGTCGTCGGCCTCACTTGAGCAACCCGCCAACATCAGCAGTGCGGCCAATGCGACCGAAGGCGCCGCAGTCACCAGCTTGCATCGTCGACGGATAGGACTCACGGCGCACGAGTGTAGCCCTGCCGCCGGGAACAGGAGACCGCGTGGCGCGGGAAGGGCTGCGCATCGCCGCGATGCCCGTGGACTAGTTTTGAAGGGCGAATCAGCCAACAGGAAAGCCCCTCCCGCAGTGAGTCAACAATCCATCCAACCATTTGCCCGCGAAGTGGTGGACGTGGCCGTCTCCGATGAGATGAGCGAGTCGTTCCTCGCGTATTCGCTTTCGGTCATCACCGCCCGGGCGATTCCGGATGTGCGCGACGGGCTCAAGCCGGTGCAACGACGCATTCTCTATTCCATGCTGCGCCAGAACATCCGACCCGACTCGACCCATCGCAAGTGTGCTGGCGTGGTGGGCGACACCATGGGGAAGTACCACCCCCACGGCGACTCCGCGATCTATGAGGCCCTGGTGCGGATGGGGCAGGACTTCACCCGCAACGTCACCTTCATCGACCCGCAGGGCAACTTCGGCACACTCGATGATCCGCCGGCCGCCTACCGCTATACCGAGTGCCGTCTCACCGATGCGGCCATGGATATGGTGCGCGAGATCGACGAGAACACCGTGTCGTTTCGGCCCACCTTCGACGCCGAACGCGAAGAGCCGGTGTTCCTCCCTGCCCTGGTGCCAAACCTCCTGGTAAACGGCACCACCGGCATTGCGGTGGGTATGGCCACCAACATGCCCACCCACAATCTGCGCGAGGTCTACGACGCCATCGAACTCGTGATGACCAAGCGTCGGCCCAAGCCGACCATTAGCGAGCTCCGCAAGGTTCTTCCCGGTCCGGACTTCCCCGGAGGCGGGATCGTCATCGACGACGGTCCGACCCTTGACGAAATCTACGAAACCGGCCGGGGCTCGGTCCGCATGCGCGCTCGGGTCGAGACGATTCAGATCACCCGCAATCGACAGGGCCTGGTGGTGACCGAGCTACCCCACATGGTGGGTCCGGAGCGGGTCATCGCAAAGATCCAGGACCTCGTGAACAGCGGGAAGCTGCACGGTATTCAGGGTCTGGCCGACCTCTCCGACCGCAAGCAGGGGCTGCGCCTCCAGATCGAGTGCAAGCCCAACATCAACCCCGAGGCAGTGCTGGCCGAGCTCTATCGACTCACCCCGCTCGAAGAAACCTTCGGCGTAAACAACGTGGTGTTGGTCGACAACGTCCCCACAACGCTTGGCCTCTACGACCTCTGCCAGCACTACATCACGCACCGGCTCGACATGATCGTGCGGCGCACGCAGTTCCGGCTCGAGCGCGCCCAGGAACGCATGCACATCGTCGAGGGCTTCCTTATCGCCCTCGACAACATCGACGAGGTCATCGCGATTATCCGGGCGTCGGCCGATTCCGCAGAAGCGCGCGAGAACCTCATGACCGCGTTGTCGCTGTCGGAGATTCAGGCTCGGGAGATTCTCGAGATGCCGCTCCGCCGACTGACGGCGCTCGAGCGCCAGAAATTGGTAGACGAACACGATGAACTTGCCGGCAAGATTGCCGAGTTCGAGAAACTTCTGGGGTCCGAGAAGCGCCAGCGCACACTGGTGTTGGCCGAACTGCGGGAGGCGGTCGAGGCCTACGGCGAGGACCGGAAGACCGAAATCGTGCCGATCGACGACATCCCGACCTTCGAGGTCATCGATCTTGTCGACACCGACATCGAAGACGAGCCGTGTGTGGTCACCCTCTCCACCACCGGCCAGATTGGCCGAGCCCCGCTCGAAGGTGCGAAACGGGGAACACCGGGGCGTCACGATGTCCTGGTCTCGAGCACCTTGACCTCGACCCGCTCAAAGCTGTGGGCGATCACAACTGAAGGTCGGGCTCTTGCGGCCACCGCCGCCGAGGTGGGTGAGGTCGCCGGAAGAAGCCGCGGGTCCGACGCCAAGCAGATCTTTGGCCTCAACGCCGGCGAGCAGGTCCTCACCGTGCTCACGCCCAACGAGGAACACCTGGTGTTGGTGACCGAACAGGGCGTGGCCAAGCGCCTGCACCCCGACGAGGTCGCCAAAACCAAATCGGGTGGAACGGTGATCAAGCTCAAGGGCAACGATCGCCTCGCCGCAGCCTTCGTCGCACCAGAAGGAATCGATATCGTCATCGTCGCCAACGACGCGCAGGCCCTGCGGACCGCCATCGACAAAATCAGCGTGCAGGGCAAGGGCGCGGGCGGCGTGAGCGGCATGAAGCTCCGCGATGGCGCCACGGTCATCGCCGCCGGACCGGTCATCGGCGACGCCATGGTGTGCTCGGTGACCAGCTCGGGGGCCGGAAAGACCACCCCACTGTCCGAACTCGACAGCAAGGGACGAGGCGGCGTGGGTGTCCGTCTCACCAAGCTCGATGCAGAGACACTCAAGACCGCAGTGGTCGGCGACCTACCAACCATGCTTGCCGTGATGTCCACCGACGACGACCACGGCAAAGTCGATCCGGTGCCTGTGGCCTTCCCGGTCGAGCCCTCAAAACGAGACCTGGTGAGCACCGAGCTCGACCGACCCATCCTCAACCTCGGCCCGGCCCGGTGGTGACCATGAGCACAACAAAGACCACCCCCGACGACATCGAGATCATCATGGACGAGCCGACCCCCTCCAAGAAGGCCGCAGCCAAGAAATCGGCCGCCGAAAAGCCGAAGAAGGCAAGCAAGAAGTCGAAGAAGAGCGGCGTCTATGACGCAGACGCCATCGAGACGCTCGAAGGCCTCGACGCGGTTCGGAAACGCCCCGGCATGTACATCGGTGGCACCGGTAGCGCCGGCCTCATGCACCTGGTGTGGGAACTCATCGACAACGCCGTCGATGAAGCCGAGAGCGGTCATGCGCGCAAGATCGAAGTCGTCTTCCATCGTGACGGCTCGGTGGCGGTTGCCGACGACGGTCGCGGAATTCCCATCGGCATCCACAAGAAGCGCAAGGTTTCGGCACTCGAGGTGGTGCTCACCGAGCTTCACGCCGGCGCCAAGTTCGGCGGCGGCTCCTACGGTTCGGCTGGCGGCCTTCACGGTGTGGGCGCGTCGGTGGTCAACGCCTTGTCCGAGAAGCTGGTGGCCGAGGTCGACCGCGAAGGTCACACCCATCGGTTGTGTTTCAGCGAACGGGTGGCCGGGCAGTTCACTACGCGATCATTCCGAGCCGGGCACAAACTCGAGCGGATCAAGAAAACCAAGAAGACCGGCACCCGTATCCGTTTCTGGCCCGACAACGAGGTGTTCGACCCGGACGCCGAAATCGACTGGGAGGAAGTACGGGTCCGCGCTCAGAGGGCGGCATTTCTTGTGCCGGGTCTCAAGATCACGCTCATCGACAAGCGCACCGGCCACAAGAACGAACCCGAGACCTTCATCTCACGTGGCGGAATCTCCGACCTGGTCAACCAGATGTCGGGCGAGATCGGCAACGTCACGGGAATCATCAAGATCAATGGCATCGACACCTTCGAGGAGAAGGTCCCCGTCGATGGAAAGATGCAGATGGTCGAGCGCGAGTGCACCGTCGATGTTGCCCTCCGATGGGTCAACAACTTCGACCCCGACGTGGCCTCGTTCGTCAACACCATCCCCACCAGCGAGGGCGGTACTCATCTCGACGGGTTCGACAAGGCGCTCACCCGAGCGGTCAACGACGTCCTCCTGAAGGACATTCGACAGTTGGCGAAGCTCGCCAAGCAGAACAAACATCGAGCCACCCGCGACGACATCCGCGAAGGCTTGGTGGCAGCGGTGAAGGTTTCGTTCCCGGAACCACAGTTTCGGGGTCAGACCAAACAGGAGCTCGGCACGCCGGCGATCGACAAGATCGTGTACCGCATCGTCAAGGACAGCCTGACCGAGTGGTTCAACGGGGTCGGGTCGAAGAAGTCCCATGTCGACCAGATCCGAAAGAAGATCGCCGCGTCGGTTATCAACCGGGTCAGCGCCAAGCAGGCGCTCGATACCAAACGAAAGGCAGCATCGCTCGGGTCGACGGGCATGCCGGCCAAGCTCGCCGACTGTCGGATCCATGGCGGCGACGCCGAACTGCTTATCGTCGAGGGCGACTCCGCGGCCGGTCCGGCCAAAGCCGGTCGCAACTCGGAGTTCATGGCCATCCTGCCGCTGCGCGGCAAGGTCGTCAACGCTGGCAAGGCCACGATGAAGCAGGTGCTCGATAACTCCGAAGCGCAGGCCCTTTTCACCGCCGTTGGAGCCGGTTCGGGCAAAGACTTCGATGTGTCAGCCTCGCGCTACGGACGGATCATCATCCTGTGCGATGCCGATGTCGACGGCAGCCATATCCGCTGCCTGCTCCTCACGCTCATCTACAAGTACATGACGCCGCTGCTCGAGGGTGGCCACGTGTACGCTGCGCAGCCGCCGTTGTTCACCACGAAGGTCGGCAACGAGACCTATCGAGCCTTCAGCGAAACCGAGCGCGACGAGATGACCGCCGAACTCGCCAAAGGCAATCGCAAGGCCGAGAACATCAAGTGGCAACGCTTCAAGGGCCTCGGTGAGATGAATGTCGACGAGCTGGCTCACTGTGCGCTGAACCCCGAGACCCGTATCCTGCGCCGCCTGACCATGGACGATGCGAAGCAGGCCAAGGACGCCATGAAGATGTTCGATGTGCTGATGGGGAGCGATGTTGCCCAGCGCCGGGACTACCTCGTAAAGAACAGTGCGCTCATGGACCCCGACGTCCTCGACGTGTAGCCGTCTGGTAAGCAGCGTCAATGTCCACGCTTTTCACGACCTTTCAAGATCGGTGGCATTCGTGCCGATAGGGGCGAGTGTCTTTCATGAAATCGAACCTCACCCCACGTAGCCCCCGGCATCGACGTTTCGGTGCCGCTGTCGGCGCCTTCGCGCTCGTCGCCACGGCGACGGTGGGCCTTGCGACTCCGGAGGCAGCTGCGCAAGCACAATCCTGCAGCAACTCCTCGGTCGATCTCCTCGGCACCGCTGGCTCTGACAACTTCCTGGTCGCCGAGTCCACCGCTCGGGCCGGAGCGGCCGACGGGTTCTTCGTCGTCGAGTTGGGCGACGGCAACGACGTCATCGACTTCACCCCGGGCGCTCTCGCGGCCTTCAGCAAGTCGACAACGGTCTGCATCTCGGGCGGCAGCGGAAACGACACCATCAACGGCACCGACCGCAAGGACCGGCTCACCGGTGGGCCGGGCAACGATGTCCTCGTCGGGTTAGGCGGCAACGACACCCTCGATGGCGGCGGCGGGAAAGACGATCTCTTCGGAGGGAAGGGCCGTGACCGGCTGATTGGCGGCGGCGGTAGCGACTTCCTCTATGGCGCTCAGGGCAACGACAACCTCAAGCCCGGCGCGGGTAACGACACGACGCTGACCGGCGGCGGCAAGAACAAGGTGGTCAACAAGGGTGGAAGCGACCTCATCATCGCCGAACCCTTCGTGATCGAGGACGCCAGCGGTCCTATCAGCTTCCTCGGCAGTAACAAGAACAACACCCTCACCGGTGGCGGCGGCAGCGACTTCATCTTTGGCGGAAGCGGCGCAGACAAGATCGCCGGCAAGTCCGGCCGCGACTGGCTCCTCGGCCGGGGCGGCAACGACAACCTCAAGGGCGGATCTGGCGACGACACCATCTTTGGTGGCGGCGGCAAGGACAGCATCGCCTGCGGTCGCGGCGGCGAAGACTGGGCCGGCGGCGGAACGTCGACCTATTCACCCACCAGCCGCGCTGGCGAAACCATCGCTGTTGCAGCCCCTCAGGCCACCGACACCGTCGAGTCGTCCTGTGAAGTGATCTTCACCCAGGCGACCAACATCACCCTCTCGGGCGCAACAAGTAGCACCTCGGGCTCGTTGTCGCCGGCCGAGCCAAGCGCCTTCGCATTGCCAGAGCTCACACCACAACACGTGTTGGCTCGCAGCGGTGGATCGCTTCGTATCGCCGACGTCGCGAGCTACCCCGACAGCCGGAGCTGAAGCTCCGCTATTCGTCGATGACCGCGTTGAGGTCGTCGAGATACTGCGGGCAGGTCGCGGCTACCAGCGACTGCACCATCACGGTCGGGTTGATGACCTGTTCGAGACCCGGGGCGGGTCCGAGCACGCCATTCTCGAAATCGACGAAGTCGGTCCGGGAGAACCCGTCGGACAGGTCATCACAGGCATTCGAGGCAAGAATGTTGATCTCGTCGATGGTCTCGGGTTCGAGGTCATCCGCGGTGATGAGCCCCTTCAGCCCGGACTCTTCGGTGAGCGCATCGTCGATGACGCCCGCCAGTCGCTCGCTGTCGAGTGCGGTAAACCCGTCATCTCCACCGCACGCCGCAAGGCCCACCACGGCGAACGCGATGGCGGTGCGGCGAACCATGGCACTTTTTCTCATGTGCTCCACCGTAGGGAATTCCGCTGCCCTAACAAGAGCCGGAGCACGACCAAGAGCCAGAGAGTGTCATACCCGTCGTGTAGAAAGGGGTTATGGATGTCGACTCGTCTGAGCTCCCACCCCAACCCCCATCGGGGGTGCGCGATATCGAGCCACCGGTCGCCCGCACCGGGCCGCCGAAACGCCTCTCGCCGAGCTCGGCTGGCACCTTTCAGCAATGCCCCAAACGGTGGAAGATGCGCTACATGGATCGCCTCCCTGATCCACCGGGTCAAGCGGCCCTCGCTGGCACCTTTTCGCACCTGGTGCTCGAACATCTCCTCCACGCACCTTCGGCGGAACGCACCAAGGAACGCGCCAAGGAGCTAGCCCGCAAGCACTGGCCCGAGATCGAGAACGACGACGACTACCTCGCGCTCGACCTCGACGAAGAACAAGGCCGTCACTTTCGGTGGATGGCCTGGAAAGCAATCGAGGGCCTCTGGACACTCGAGAACCCCGAGGAGGTCGACGTCGAGGCCACCGAGCAGCTCATCGATGCCGAGATCGATGGCGTGCCGTTTCGGGGAATCGTCGACCGTTTGGATCGCGAGGCCGACGGACTCGTCGTTTCTGACTACAAGAGTGGCAAGGCACCGAGGCCGCGCTATGTCGATGGTCGACTCGCCCAGGTGCTGCTCTACGCAGCGGCCATCGCGAATGACCTTGGCGAGCGCCCCAAACGCGCCCGGCTGCTCTACCTTGGCCAGCGAACCATCGAAACCGATGTCACCGACGGGGCATTAGAGGTCGTCGCTGGCGAGTTGGGCGAGACCTGGGCGTCGATGAACGCGTCATGCGACAGCGGTGAGTTTGCCGCCAAGACCGGCCCGCTTTGTGGCTGGTGCCCGTTTGTGGCCCAATGCGCCGAGGGGACGGCCGAAGTCCGGTCCCGGCTCGATCGCGGCATGATGCGACTCGATGCTCCGGCGGTCGAGGTGGTTGCTCCCCTACCCGTACCCCAGGCGGTCTAGCGCGGTCTCGCACGCGAAAACCGTTGGTAGCCGAACGGTTTTGAAAATGGGCCAGATACCCCTGTTGACGCTGAGCATTGCTCGCTACCCTGACAGGTAATGACTGGGACGAGAAAGAGTGGACTCGGGCGCGGACTGAGTTCGCTGATACCGACCTCACAGTCCGAAGAGGCGCAGAACCTCAGCAGCCGCCAACAGGCGTTGCGCAACATGGTCGATGCAAGCTTTGAACTCATCGAAGCGGACCACGAGGTGGCACTCGCTGCATACCTTCACGTCGCGATCGGCGACGAGCCACTGCTCTTCCTTCATCGCCCGGCGTTCTCGACGCTGACGCCCACCACGGCGTTTCGTCTCTTTCACCAGATCGCCCAACTCTCGAACGCGTCGGATCCTGCCGGCGCCTTTGCTCTCGAAGACTGGAGCGGCATCTACCTGCGGTCCAGCGGCGAGCGGTCCGATGGCATCCACCTCTTTGCCCGCACCGGCCAGCCCTATGAGACGAACGCCGTCGAACGGCTCGTCCGTACGAGCACTGCCTCGGCGTCGGTGATCCATCAGGTCGAAACCGCTCACCTCTCAAGCGACCTTCCCGCCGTGCGGCTTGTCGTCGAAGTGGAAGATGCCAAAACAACCGTCGAGTGCTCGATGACCAGTCTCGATGGCGTCCTGCGAACCGGTCGCGGTTCGGCCGTGGTGGCCGAAGAAGCTGTTGTTCGCGCCGTGCTCGATGCCGTGGGCTCAAGCCTCCGATTCGATGCGTTCGCTACGGTGCCGATCGATGCCGAGCAGGCAGTGTTGACCACCCTGACCGAAACCGATGGGACGCCGAAGTTCGGGCTGGCCGTGGGTGGCTCCGACCACCTCAGCACTGCAGCACTTTCAGCATTGCGTGCCCTGGGCTGACTCGTCATAGGCTCCGGCCATGACCAACGCCCGAGATCTTCTGGCCTCCTGGGCCGACAAGCACGACAACGATCCAGAGCGGCCATCGATTCCTGCCGCCACGGTGGTGGTGTTGCGCGATGGCGACCGGGGGCTTGAGACGTTGCTGCTCCGGCGAAACTCGAAACTTCAGTTTGCGGGCGGTATGTGGGTGTTCCCGGGCGGCCGAATCGACCAGGACGACTACGGCGATGACCCCGACGACCAGTACGCAGCGGCCGCGGCCGCCGCCGTTCGTGAGGCGTTCGAGGAGTCTGGCCAACGGCTAAGCGTGGACTCGCTCCAATGGTTTGCTCACTGGTCACCTCCGTCGATCGCTCCCAAGCGGTTCGCGACCTGGTTCTTTCTCGCAGCTGCAAGCGATGACGCGGTGGCCATCGACCACGGCGAGATCCACGACTCGCTGTGGGCGTCTCCAGCCGAGGCGTTGCGTTTGGTCGACGCGGGCGAGATCGAGATGGCGCCGCCCACCTGGGTGACCCTTCACGACTTGGCGAAATCGGCAACCGTCGAGGAGGCGTTGCAGGATCTGGGAGGCCGTGAACCCCGCTTCTACGTGACGAGGGTGGCGAAGTCCCCCGAAGGGCCGGTCGCGATGTGGGAAGGCGATGCCGGCTACGAAACTGGCGACTGTGCTGCGCCGGGGTCCCGTCATCGTCTTCTGATGGCAAAAGCCGGGTTCCGCTTCGAAGAACGGCAAGAAGGGGAAATTGGGTAAAACGGCCCAATTGCAGCGCGAAATCCTCGATAGAACGGCTTTCCGACGTTTAGAAGCCCACTTCCAGCCGATAGGATTGAGACTTCGTGCGTTGCGAGACTTCGGTAGCGCAACACCATTCCGCCGGCCGACGAAAAGGGACCCCCAAAATGGCCAAGAGCCGACCGAGCATCCAGAAACGTCTCCGTGAAAAGAACCGCATGGAGAAGAACGCCATGAAGCGCGAACGCCGCGCTCAACGCTCCGAGGAGCGGGAAGAAGCAGCAACCGATCCGGACGCTCCGAACGAGGAGCAACTCTATGAGCAGTTCGCACAGCTCAATCAGCGGTTCGCTGAAAAAGAGATCGATCAGGAGACCTTCGAGAAGAAGCGAGCCGAGATCTATGAGCAACTTGGTATTGAGGTCGACGTCTAGTCCCCCTCGAAGCTAGGGAGCCAAGTCCGGTTCTCACATCGATTGCCAAAGGGCCTCTCAGCGTTGCTGGGAGGCCCTTTGCGCGTTCTTGGGCCGCTTCGGCCGCCAGGGCTAGTGTTTCGGGCAACCCGCCCCGCCTTGGAGGAATTGTGAACGACTCGAGAGAACCCCTGGAAATCGCCGGATCGGTGGCGGTGGTCACCGGTGGCGCTAGTGGCATCGGGAAGGGGATCGTCCGGGCGTTGCTCGAACGCGACGCAACCGTGGTGGTCGCCGATATCGAAGCCCCCCAGATCGAGGCCACGGTGACCGAGATGTCCGCACTCGACGGCGTCGGAGCCGACCAGATATCGGGTATCCAGGCCGACGTTTCAGATTTCGACAGCATGGACTCGCTCGCTGCCTCGGTGTTCGACCAACACGACCGCTGCAACCTGTTGTTCAACAACGCAGGCGTGGGCTCGGGCGGCGGCGGCAAAGCCTGGGAGAGCGAGCCCAACGACTGGAAGTGGTGCTTTGGCGTGAACGTCTTCGGCACCGCGAACGGGGTTGGCGCCTTCGTGCCGCGGATGATCGAGTCGGGCCAGCCGGGACATGTGACCAACACGTCTTCGGGCGACGGTGGCTTTGCCCCGGTGCCGATGGCATCGGTGTACGCATCAAGCAAAGCTGCGGTGAGCTGCTTCACCGAGGCACTGAACCACCAACTTCGCTCGGAGACCGACCAGCTCAGCGCGTCGGTGTTCTATCCCTCGGGCGGCATGATGGACACCGGATTGTTCAACGCGGCCCGAAATCGCCCAGAACACCTGCAACGGGTCCGGAACCCCTCTCGCCGGTCAGCGATGACCTTCGAGCAACTCAAGGAGCTCGTTGCGAAATCCGGTCGTGAAGTCAAGGTTGCCGACCTCGATGAGCTCGGTCACTACGTGGTCGACGCCGTTTCGGAGCGGCGCTACATCATTGCCCGGGACATCGAGGACACCGTGGACCTGCTGCACCGTCGGGCCGATGCCATCGGCGCCTTCGACATGCCTCCGGTTCATGAGATGGGCATCTAGCCAGCACATCGGCTAGCTAGCACATCCGCCAAAACCGACTGATGCTGCCGCTCCGGATCGGAGCGACAGCATCAGAACGAGATTTGCTATGGAGTGTGTCGCTTAGCGACGACGCTCCTGGAGTGCCTTGGCGGCACGCTTTTCGGCAACCTGACGGCGTCCGATGATCGGGGTGGTGGGAGCGAATCCGGCGCCTGCGCGCTCGGCCTCTGACTCACCGCCCCAAAATCCGAGTTCCCGGTTCTCACGAGCGTGCGCTCGGCACGACATGAGCACTGGGCAGGTCTCACAGATAAGCCGCGCTGCGGCTTCCCGGCGGACACGAGCCTCGGGGCGCTCGGCGAAGGGAGCGAAAAACAGTTCGCTCTTTCCGCGACAGGCGCACTGGTCTACCCAATCAGCTGGGTCGAGACTCATTGTTGGTTTTGTATCGAGCATTGGCGGTTGCTCCTCCAGGCCTCGCCCTGGACACCCTCCGTGTCCATTTCCGCTGAGACCGCATTGTTGGCGTCCCGATATAGTGCGCGGGTTTCTGGCGATTCCGCCAATGAATCTTGGAGACACGAGCTATCACAAAAACAGATCGACCACTCGCAGTGTTATTCGTGAAAATCGAACTACGGTGAGCGGTTTTTTGGCCACAAATCCACCAGTTTTCACCAAATTGCACGAACGGGAGATGAATTCGAGCAACACACGTCACATTGCGACCAGATGGTCACAATGTGATCACGAGTAACGCTTTGTGTGACCGTGCATGAACGGTACGGCCGAGCTGTGACAGTTGCCGGTTGGCTGGCTTTGCTCGGCTCTAGCTGCTCTGGCTGGCGATGTCGGCAAGGATTTCGCCGGCGTGAGCAGACAGATCCTTTCCGGCGAGGTCATAGGCCTGGGCGATGTTGCCCTCGGGGGAGATCAGGTAGCTCACCCGTCGGGGCAGACCCATCTCGAAGTAGTCTTCGCCCTCTTCGCGTTCGGCATCGAAGGCCCGGCCAACCGCATGGTCTGCATCGGAAAGCAGCTGGTAGGGAAACTGCGCCCCATCAGCGAAGGCTTTCTGCTCTTCTACCGAGTCAAAACTTGCGCCAAGAACGACACAGTTGGCGGCTTCAAATTCGGAGGCTCGATCACGGAACCCCTCTCCTTGAAGCGTTCAACCAGGTGTTGAGGCTTTGGGGTACCACCAGAGGGCGACCCATTTCCCGGCGAGATCGTCAGAAGAGACGGTTTCGCCTTCTTGATTTGGGAGAGAAAACGAGGGTGCGGTTGCGCCAACATCCAACATGTTGTTCTCGCGGCCTTTCTTTTGGTCGTTCGAAACGGTGACCCCGGTCTAGCGGTTGAGGTCTTCGTGCAACGTAGCCGGTCAACAATTCGCGAACGTGGATCCAAAAAATGGGGTCAAAGCCCCACGCCCAGTGCAAACCCCACCACCAAAAGCGGGAAAGTTAACCAAAGGTGCCAGGCACCATTGGTTAACTTCGGCTGATACGCCTTTGACAGACGCTTGGAGTCGAGCCGTAGCGCCAGCGAGGCCGAGGTTGAAGCTTGCGGGACATAGCGAAGCGCAGAGCGAAGGAGCGCAGCGACGAGAGCGACCAGAAA
>CAZGVQ010000008.1:10676-19740 GCA_964529355.1 uncultured Acidimicrobiales bacterium | reverse complement strand
GCAGAATGACGCTGTTCATCGAGGGCTGGCTGGGTGGATGGGTTGAGGCTGTGGGCTAGCGGGGTTCGGCTGGTTCTCGGCTCCACAACACGTCGAAGTCCCGCTGCACATCGAGCGCGGTGAGTGCCCGACCAAAGCCCAGGCAGAACGCGTTGGTGACGGTGAGCTCAAGGACTTCCTCGTTCGAGAAGTGCTCGTTGAGTCGGGCCGCGAACTCGTCGGTTATCCCGGCCGGGTCGATCGCAAACTGCTCGGCGTACTCGATCGCCAGCTTCTCTCGGTCGGTGAACGCGTCGTTGTCGTAGTACGTGCTGACCTGCTGGTAGAGGTCATCATCAAGGCCTTGCTGCATCGCCGATGCTGCTCGGGTGTTCTGTCATATATCGCACTGATTGAGCTGGGCGATTCGCATCCTGGCGACCTCGCGCTCACGGATGGGGAGACTGCTCTCCTCATAGACGGCCTTGCTCATGTTGTGGATGGCCTTGGCCATGTGGGGCACGGGCAGATACATCCGCGCCACCTCCATGCCTTCGCCTTCAGGAATATCGATACGTGCCATGTTGGCTCCTTGGGATCTTTCGACGAAGTCGAAACTCCGTCAGTGAATGAAATGACCGGACTAGACCGCTTTGAGGTCGTCCATGATGTCGAGCCACCAGGCGCCTTTGGACTCATAGGGGGCGTAGAACGACAATCGGTCGATCACGTCGCCGTAACGCTTGGAGATCTCGGGAGCCACCTGGCTCGGTTCGCCGACTACCGCAAAGGTGTTGAGGATCTCGTCGGTGATGAGGTCTCCCATCTCGACCCATTTGCCCTCTTTCGACATCCGGTTGAGTTCGGGTTGTACATCGCCCCAGCCGTGGATGTCGAGCACCGGCTTGTACGACGGAGTCGATCCGTAGAACGCAATCTGTTGACGCGTGCCTTGTTTTGCCTTCTCGAGTTCCTCTTCATTCGTGCCCGACACCACGAATGACGGGCCGACGATCTCAAAGCCATCCATGGTCTTGCCGGCCTTGGCCCGACCCTTCTCGAGCGCCGGGATGGTGACCTCGCGCAGGAACTGTTCGGTCGTGAAGCCATGGCAGATGAAGCCATCGCACACCTCACCGGCAACTTCGGTCATCAGAGGCCCAACGCCGGCGAGGAAGATCTTGGGTCGCCCGAAGTCGCCGAGTTCGCCCGGTTGCGGCGTGAAGAACGGCGTCATGATCGTGTGAGTGTAGAAGTCACCGCGAAAGTCGAGCTTGTCGCCGGTGAGCCAGGTGTCCCAGATGGCGTGGATGGCCTGCACCATTTCGCGCATGCGGGCCGCGGGCTTGGACCACTCCATCGAGAAGCGTTTGGTGATGTGGGGTTTGATCTGGCTGCCGAGGCCCAGAATGAACCGGCCGTCCGACAGCGATTGCAGGTCCCAGCCGATGTTGGCGAGCAGCATCGGGTTCCGGGCGAATGCCACGGCGATACTGGTACCGAGTTCGACGCGGTCGGTGCGTTCGGCTGCCAGCGTCAGAGGAAGGAAGGGGTCGTGGGACGTCTCTGCGGTCCAAAGCCCGTCGTACCCCGCTTCCTCCTGACGGGCGGCTGTGTCGCCAGCCTTCTTGATGTCCTGGGTTCCAATGCCCCCGTCGATCTTCACTGTTGTTCTCCCTGTCGCTCTCTCTGATTCGTTCTCGTTGGTTGTGGCTGCTGGTGCTAGCTGTCGGTCTCCGGCTCGCGCCACGCGTTGAGAAACGTGCCGGAAAGATCGGGCGGACCGCCATATTGGGGCACCAGTTCGCGGCTGGCAAAGAGCCATTGGCCGTCGGTGCGCACGTACTTGTCGTCGTAGTACGCCAGCAGCAGGCCCCGATCGTCGTTGGCCCGATGCCAGTGCTCAAAGATGTAGGAGCGACCGGTTCCGGTACCCGCTTCTTCGTCGAGATCACAGGTGCTGTTCACCACGTTCTGCACCACCGCGCAGAAACCATCCATGGCCGTGTTCCACAGGTTGAGAATGGCCTCGCGTCCCTCGACCTGTCGACCCTTGCCCAACTCCCACACCGCGTTCTCGTCCCAGGTGCCAATCCACTGGTCAGGGTCGCGGCGACACACTGCGTCGGCGTAGGTGTGAAGAAGGTGTGCGATGGGGTCGGTACTCATTGGTTCTCTCGTTTCGGGTTAGTCGGTTGGGTACTCGCCACCGACGTGGTCGCGGACTCGTTGTTGAAGGTGCCGGGCCCTCACTTCCTGATAGTTGCCCAGGGTCTGGCCCCGCTTGCGGCTGGCTCGAAATCCGCGGGTCTGGGCGGCCATGTTGGCGGTGTCCTGGTCATACACCCGGCCAAGGCCCAGAAGCTTTTCGGCCGCCGTGTAGCTGTCGTCAACGTCGAGCTCGATGACCTCGGGCGGTTCGGGCGTGGGCCCATCCTGGGGTCGTGGCCGCATCATCAACAGGTCGAAGTAGCTGTGATCGACCGAGTCGGGATCGGGCCGAAACCCGTAGACCATCGGTAGCTGAAGCCCGGGGAAGAAGAACGCATTGGGAAACAGGAAGTACTCGATGGAATCGAGGGTCATCGACTCGCTGAGGTGTGAGTAGTCGCCGCCGTACTGCTCGGCGATGCTCTCCCGTATCATCTCGGCGTAGACATCGCGAGCCCGCGCGCCCTCGGGCAGGGCGGCGCCCTCGGTGCCGCGTCGGCTGGCCACCCGGGCCAAAAGCTCCTCCTCGGTTCGGGGCGGGTTGCGATGCGGTGAGTTGAGCACCGTCGTGTGGATGAAGCGCGACACGTTGGGTGCAAACACGTCGTACTGCGTGGTTACCTCATCGCCGAGCTCGCCGGTGGAGTGGGTTTCGCGCACGTGGTACGCCTCGAGGAACGCCTCGGCAGCGGCTTTCCAGTTGCAGGGCAGCCGTTTGCGCACGTGGGTCTCGATGTAGCGGTCGGCCAGACCCCAGTCGGCCCAATGTTCGGCCAGGGCTCCGAGGTAATCGAGCAGTGGTTCGGCCTCGGGGTCGAAGTTGACGAACACGAAGCCTTCCCACACATCGATGGACATCTCGGGAAGCCGGTGGGACTCTTCGGTCACGTGGGGAAAGTCCCATTTGCCCGGCAGCTCCACAAAGGTGCCGTCGAGATCCCATCGCCACCCATGGAACGGGCACCGGAGTTCGTTGCTGAAACCGCAGCTGCCCGGTGGCTTGAGCTGTGTGCCCCGATGCATGCAGGCGTTGTAGTAGGCCTTGATTCCCTCGGGACCCTCGGCCGAGCGAACGATGAGCGCGGAGTGCGGACCGACGTCGTACACGTAATAGTCGCCGACCTCGGGCACGTGGTCGACATGGCAGGCCCATTGCCACACCTGCGACCACATCTGTTCGTACTCGTCCTGGGCGTAGCGCTCGCTGGTGTACACCGCGTACGGGATGTCTTGGTCGCCGAGGAACTCGTAGCTCTCTTCCAGAAGGGGAGTGGGTGGGGGCGTGGGGTCGGCGAGGAGCTGCTCGTGAAGACTTGGTCCTACCTCGCGAGCTTCGCCCGGAGCGAGTTTCTCAGCCACACAATCCCCTGTCCGTTGGTGCTGAAACTAACCGAGTGGTTAATTTAAGAGACTAGGTCGTCGACGACCGAACCCCAAAGACAAACCTGACGGCACACCCGGGAAAAGAGGAGGGAACCAACATGGCTGACGCATCGGACAACGATCTACTCGCACGGGTCCAGGTACTCGAGGACATCGAGGAGATCCGCAAACTCAAGGCCGCGTACTGTGCGGCGTGCGACGACGACCACAACGGCGATCGCGTGGCCGACCTGTTCATCGAAGAGGGCGGCGTATGGGGGAGTGGCGGTTCGCTATGCAACGGCCTCGACGAGATCCGCGCCTTCATGTTCGGCATCCGCAGCGCCGGTTTCATGGCCCGCTCAGCTCACCAGGTGTTCAACCCGGTCATCGAGGTCGATGGCGACTCTGCGACGGCCGATTGGCGCTTCCTGATGATGTACACCGTGGCCGGGCGCGACGACGCGTTCGTTCGGATCATCGGTCGCTACGAAGACGAATACGTCCGCACCGCCGACGGTTGGCGGTTCAAAACCCTGATCCCTATCGTCGAAGAACGCGGCGAATATCAGGCCAGCACCAAGTTCGAGCGGTAGCGCCCGCTTGAGTGACTTTGTCTTCGCGTTACTGCTCGGGGTTGGCTCCGGAGCGGTCTTTGCAATGCTCGCCGTGGGGCTGGTTATCGCCTACCGCGGTTCGGGCGTCATCAACTTCAGTCATGGCGCAATCGCCATGTACGTCGCGTTCAACTTCAATCGCATCCGCACACCCGCGGATCTGGGTGGCTCGGGCGACATCTTCCTGCCATGGGTCGACATCATCCCCGAGTGGGGATGGCTCCAAGCGTTGCGCATCAACAACCTGCCGGTTCGTATCACGATCGGCGAGTCACCCGTAGGCACACCACTCGCTGTCATCACTGGCCTGCTGATGTCGGTTCTCATCGGCACGATGGCCCACCTGCTCGTGTTCCGCCCGCTGCGGCACGCCTCGCCGCTCAGCAAGGTGATCGGCTCGGTTGGCGTCTTGATCTATCTGCAAGCCGTTGCCTTCATTCACTTCGGAAACTCGGTGAAGGCCGACCGCGGCTGGGGCCCGTTTTCTCGCGATGACGAGCCGATCCGGAACTTCCTCGGGCTCGGTCTCGACTTCCCCGTCGGAAATCTCTGGCTCCTTTTCGGCGCCGTCGTCGTCACGGTCGCCACCTGGGCGATCGTTCGGTTTACCCGCTTCGGACTGGCCGCGCGAGCTGCCGATGAGAACGAGCGCGGCATAGCGCTCCTTGGCTACTCGGCCGACAGGATCGCTGGGACCACGTGGGTGATGTCGGCGGTACTGGCCGGCACGGTCGGCATGATCTTCATCGGCTTCGCCCAACCGAGCAACATGACGTTGTTTGTTGTCCCAGCCCTCGGTGCGGCGCTGGTTGGCAACCTCACCTCGATCGTTGGAGCGGCTGCCGGCGGTGTGGCAATCGGCATGATCCAGTCGGGCGGCGTATGGGCAGCGGGTCAGGAGAGTTGGCCCGACTGGGCACCGGCCAACGGCGTCCGCCAGGTGGTCCCGCTGCTGATCGTTGTCGCTGTTCTGTTTTTGCGCGGCAATCGCCTGCCCGTCAGAGGCACGCTCATGGCTCGCGGGCAACCACGAGCGCCGGCGCAACAGGACTCGCCACGAACGCTGCTCACCGTTGTTGCCACCATCGTGTTTCTCGTGACCATCGGTGGTTGGCAGATCGATACCGGAATCACCACCACGCTGACCGCAGGCATCTTCATGCTCTCGCTCGTGGTTCTGGTGGGCTTTCTCGGCCAGATTTCGCTGGCGCAATGGAGCCTCGCTGGTCTTGCCGCCTTTCTGATGATTCGGCTCAGCGCCGATGGCAGCCCGATTCGACCGACCGATCTGGTCTCAAACACCGGCCCAGGTCTGCCCGACCCACTCGCTGCGCTGATCGCGGTCGTCGTAGCGGTGGCCCTGGGAGTCATCATCGGCCTTCCAGCGGTCCGCGTACGCGGCTTCCAGTTGGCGATCATCACCATTACTGCGGTGATCGCCATCGAGGACCTTCTGCTGAGTAATCCGGTGGTCATGGGCGCCGGGGCGGTTAGCAACAATCCTGCGCCGATACCGGAGTGGTTCGGTTTCTACGTGGGTGCGCCGCGGAAGCTCGAGACGACAGGAACACCATCTGGCACGCCCGACAACCTGGGATTCACGGTGTTGGTGGTCATCACCGCGATCATTTGCGCGGTCCTCGTCGCGAACCTGCGCCGAGGAGTGACCGGCCGGCGATTCCTCGCTGTTCGGGCCAACGAACGCGCTGCCGCAGCCGCGCGAATCAACGTGGCCAACACCAAACTTCTCGGCTTTGCCATCTCGTCAGGGTTGGCAGCGGTGTCGGGAATCTTGTTCACCTACAAGCTGCCTGTGATATCAGCGTCCAACTTCGGGCTGTTTGCCGGACTCGGCCTGATGGCCTTTGCCTACATTGCGGGAATCACCACCGTGAAGGGGGCATTCCTCGGAGGAGTTTTGGTTACCGGGGGTCTGCTCAACGCTCTAACCGGGAGCAGCTCCGGTGGAAGTTTCACCCGCTACGCGCCACTGGTGGGAGCGTTCGGACTTCTGGCCGCAGCGTTGACGGCCAACGGTGAAGGTGTGCTGCGCCTGTCCGATCGCTTCGGACGGTGGCGAAAACACTGGAACGATCGCCCCGCCGAAGTGGCAGCGTGGGGCGAATCGGGCCGGATCCCGGTGCTTGTGCTGGGCGGGATCGCCCTGGCTGACTTTGTCGCCCGCGGCATTCTTCCGATTGCGCTCGAGGACATTCAGGACCAGTTCGGTTTCAGCGACACCCAGGCCGGGTTTCTCCCCTTCGCCGATGTGCTGGCCGGAGCTGCGGTGGTGGTGTTTGCCGGACGGCTCGCCGACCGCGTGAACCGCACCCGCCTGCTGACCATCCTCATGGTCGTGTGGGCCGCAACCTCGGCGCTGACGGGCGCAATCCAGCGTTTCGCCCACCTGTTTGTTCTACGCACGGCACTCGGGATGATGACCACCATCGACGACCCGACATCGTCGTCGCTGCTCGCCGACTTCTACCCGGCGAGCCTTCGACACAAGGCCTTCTCGTGGCGGCTCGTGGCGCCGATCCTGGGCGGTGCTTTCGGCACACTCGCGGCGGGCATCGTTATCGATCAGGCCGGATGGCGCTGGGCCTTTGTGGTGGGTGCGGTGCCGGCGGCGGTGCTGGTCTGGTTTGTCTCTCGGCTTCCCGAGCCAGCTCGTGGCGCAAGTGACGGAATCGGGGACGACGAAAGAAGGAACGTGTCGTGGGGCGAGTCGCTGGCGGCGGTTGGACGGGTCAAGTCCCTGCCGTATCTCATCGTTGGCAGCGCGTTCAGCTTCGGCCCGGCCATCGGTGTGACCTTCTGGGCGCCGACCTTTCTTCGGCGACACCACGACCTCACCGCTGGCGAAGCAGCCGGGCTGTTTGGCTTCGCTTCGCTCACCGGAGCCTTGATCGGCGCATGGATATCGTCGCGAGGTCCCGAGCGCGTTGCTGCCCGCATGCCCGAGGGCACCGAGAGCATTGGGCTGAAGTCGCTCGTGTACCTGTTGCCCGGACAGAGTGCGGCCCCCGACCCTGACGAGGAAGACGAGATCACTGAGCCCATCGGTCCCGTCGATCCGGATCTGCTCCGACATATCAAGCTCTGGATTGCCGTCATTGGCTCGCTGTCGGGAATCGCGCTTCTGATGCTGGCGTACTCGCCAACACCGGTGTCCCTGAAGTTCCCTTTCCTCGTGTTCGGTGCGGCTGGTCTGGTGGCATCCGGACCGATTCTCACCTCGCTGATCAGCGAGGTGACACCCGCCGAAGTTCGAGGCTCGGTGTTCTCGGTCAACGCCTTCTTTCGGCTCCTTCTCAGCGCACTTACTCCGTTGGCCATCGGCTTCATCGCTGATCAGATCGACTTTGTCGATCGGGACGTGCCGATAGCGATCGTGGACGACCAGGGCGTGAGAGACCGCGCCGATCGCTACGAATGCATCGACGGTCGAGTGATGCTGGGCGACCTGGCCGATGATGACGATCGACCCGGTATCGCAAACTACGAGTGTGGCGACGAGGTCGTAGGACACCTCGGCGCGGGAATGGTGATCGTGCTCACATCGGGTGCGTTCGCCGGGTTGGCGCTTCTCGCCCGCCGGACCCTGGACGATGACGTTGCAGCGGTGGGAGCCACCGAGGTGACTCCCGAAGAGATACCGGTCTGAGTCCTTCGTGAGGACCTCGCCAACGATGGCTTGGCTACAGATCAGGACCATTTGCCGCCTCCCCACTAGCTTGGCGTCATGCAGAACGACCTGTGCAAAAGCTTTGGTATCGAGTTTCCGATCTACGCCTTTACCCACTGTCGTGATGTCGTCGTTGCGGTCAGCAAGGCCGGCGGGCTTGGTGTGCTCGGCGCGGTTGGGTTCAGCGTCGAACAGCTCGAGATCGAGCTTGCCTGGATAGACGAACACATCGGCGACAAGCCCTATGGCGTCGACATCGTGCTGCCCAACAAGGTTGGCGGCGACTCGGGCGAGATGGACCTCGGCAAGCTCCGGACCCAACTCGAAGACATGATTCCCGACGGCGTGCGAACGTTCGTGTCGGACATCCTCGAAGAAGAAGGCGTGCCCGAACTGCCCGAAGATGAAGACATGGGCAGCGGGCTCATGGGGTGGAACGCCGCCACCGCAGTACCTCAGGTCGACGAAATCCTGCGCCACCCCAACGTGGTCATGGTTGCAAACGCGCTAGGTACCCCACCGCCCGAATTGGTGAACCGCATCCAGGACGCGGGTGTTGCAGTGGGAGCACTGTGTGGAACGCCCGCTCAGGCGTCGCGTCACAAGGCAGCGGGTCTCGACTTCGTGATCGCCCAGGGCTACGAAGGCGGAGGGCACACCGGAGACATCGGCTCGGTGGTGCTCTGGCCGCAGGTAATCGACGAAGTCGGACCACTGCCTGTTTTGGCTGCAGGAGGCATTGGCAATGGGCGCCAGATGGCAGCTGCTTTGGCGATGGGCGCCGCTGGCGCCTGGACCGGATCGCTCTGGCTCGCCGTGGAGGAAGCGGCCGGGACGCCGGCTCAGATTCAGAGCTACATGGATGCCACCAGTCGCGACACCGTGCGGTCCCGCTCCTACACCGGAAAGCCGTGTCGAATGCTGCGCAACGAATGGACCGAGGCCTGGGAGCGCCCCGACACACCCGACACCCTGGGCATGCCACTCCAGATGATGGCGGTTCGAGAGGCGATGGTGCGCAGTGGTCGCTACCCCGACAAGGCTCAGAGCGTCGCGTTCAACCCGGTCGGTCAGATCGTCGGCGAAATGAACAAGGTCCGGAAGTCTTCCGAGGTGGTGATGTCGATGGTCGAAGAGTGCATCGACGCCCTCCAAGGTGCCAACGCACTCCTCAACGCGGAGTAGCGGCTCTACTACCCGGGAGTGT
>CAZGVQ010000008.1:5679-10576 GCA_964529355.1 uncultured Acidimicrobiales bacterium | reverse complement strand
GCTAGCGGGTGATGTGTACCGAGGTTTCGTTGACGTCGAGCCAGTCGAACAGGTGCTTGTAGAAGTGGCGGATCTTTGACTCGTTGTAGGAGGCGAAGATCACTTCCTGCTGCTCCTGGGCCTTCAGGCCCTTCTGCACCTCGGGAAGGTTGAGCGAGTCCTGCTGGAAGATCTTGGCCAGCGGCCCGAGTTCGGTGGCCTGGGTCCAGTCGTCGTCGAACCCGAGATCGGTGATGGTGGCAATCGGCGGCCGATTATCGGGGTCGGGCGCCGGTGGAAACAACATGACTTCGAAGATGCAGGTTTCGGGGTCGTCGCCGTTGGGGCGGAACCGGTAGAAGATGTGGTGAAAGCAGCCCCACGGCGACCAGTTGGGGAAGACCGAATAGAACATGGCGTCGACCAACTCGGCGTCGGACACCTGGGACATGTCGAGATGATCGCCCCACTGATCGGCCAGCGCCTGACGTTTGGTGGCGGCAGCAGCAGTGCGGTTGGCGGCGAACCCTTCGGTACCCTCGGCCTCGGGCGGGAGCATGATGGGCACATCCTCCATCCCGGGCAGGTTCGGACCGCCCACCCACATGCACATATGCGGGTCGCACTGGGTTTGGGGCCCTTCGAGATGGTTGCCGTGCATGTCGAAGAAGCTCTCGGCTCCGTCGAGGTTGATGACGCTCACCCGGTCGAGATCGACCCGCTCATAGACGTGCCCGCTCATCGGGTGACGCCAGCGCTCGTAGTGTCGACCATCGGAGAGCCGCTCGTAGCGGGTCATGTTGGCCAGGTGCGGGCTCTCGACCGAGTTGGGTGAGATTGCCCGCGAGAAGTTGCCGTACACGTCGTATTGAGAGTTGGCGTCGCCGAGGCTGAGCATGAGCGTCGGGTGCGTGGCCACCGTGTGGTACGCCTCCATGAAGGCCTCCTGGCACACCTTCCAGTTCATCGGCATGAGCTTGCGAACATGCGCGGCTTTGTACCGGCGGGTGAAGGGGAGGTGCTCGAAGTGCTCGTCGATGCCGTCGAGAAAGTCGGCCAAGGGTGCGGCGTCGCGGTCGGGGTTGATGAACACAAACCCCTGCCAGGTGTCGACCAGGGCTTCGGCGAGCCCGTAGTCGGCGGCCTCAACATCGGGGAAATCCCACTCGCAGGGGATCTCCTTCAGGCTGCCGTCGAGATTCCACGCCCAGCCATGAAACGCACAGCGAAGGTTTCGAGCGCCAGCCCCATCGCAGGTGCGAAGTTTGCGTCCCCGGTGCAGACAGGCGTTCCGGTATGCCTTGATCTCGTCGGGACCGGTGCGAACGATGAGGAACGACAGGCTGGCGATGTCATACACGTGGTAGTCGCCGACGTTGGGAATCTCCTCCTCCAGACACGTGAGTTGCCACACCTTGCTCCAGAGCTTCTCGACCTCGAGGTTGTGCCACTCCTGGGAGTAGTACACGTGCGCTGGCACCCGGGTGTTGCCCGTTTCCATCGGCGATTCGCGTCGGAGTACGTCGCTCACGGGGTGGCTGTCGAGATCGAGCAGCTCGGCGAAGCTCACGCCCGCTGATCGGTCGGTTCCGGTGATGGTTTCAGTCATGGTTTTCTCCCGGCCGTTACTGGCCGACCTCTTTCATGAAGGTTCCGAGGGCATCGATGTGTTGTTGAGCGGTGGTGAACCCGGGGTCGGTTTCGCCCACCAGGGACGAGCTTGCGGTCATGGCTCGCATCGATAGCGAGTCGGCGCCCAGCGCGGACCAGCCATCGACCGCGGCGTTCCAGGTGTCGGGGCCATCGCCAAATCCGATCAGCGCGTCGATACCGAAGCCGTCCCGGCGTCCGGTGCCGTCGAGTCGTTCGAGGAGGTCCTTGCAGGAGTCCTGGGTGCGCGTGCTGGCCGAGCCGAACACAAACCCATCGCCCAGCTCGGCGGCCCTTCGCAGCGAGGGCCCCGCACCTCCACCGAGCCACACCGGAATCGGCTGGCTGGGGATGGGCAGCGAGTTGACCCGATCGAACCGGTGGAAGTCGCCGGTGTAATCCACCACTTCACCGGACCACAGTTCGCGCATGGCCACGATCTGCTCGTCGAGCATCTTGCCTCGGGGGGCAAAGGGCATGCCGAGCGACTCGTACTCCACATGGTTCCAACCCGTGCCGACGCCCAAGCGGAACCGGTTGTCCGAAAGCAACGCCAACTCAGCGGCCTGCTTGGCGAGCAGTGCGGTCTGGCGCTGCGGTGCGATGATGACGCCGGTCATCAGCTCGATGGTGCTGGTGATTCCGGCCAGATAGGCCAGCAGCACCATGGGCTCATGGAACGGGTGGGTTTCGTCGTAGGGGCCCCAGAGCTTTGGGTCGCGGTCGGCGTGGGCTGCCCCCAGCACGTGGTCGTACGCCACGATGTGGCTGTACCCCAGACCTTCAGCGGTCTGGGCGAAATCGCGAATGGCGACGGGGTCGTTGCCGATCTCGACGGTGGGAAACACGCATCCGAACTTCATTGTTGGGGCGCTCCTGTGCTCTCGCCCAGGCGATCGAGGTTGAACGGGTGCTCGGGGTCGAAGATCTCCTGGAGTTCGATGACGTTGCCATCAGGGTCGCGGCCGTAGAGCGCGCGGATCTTTCCGCCGAGCTGTTCGCGGGTCGGCGGCGGGCCGTGGAACGTCATTCCAGCTGCACCAAGACGTTCGTACTCGGCGTCGATGTCGGTGACATCGAGGCAGAAGTGGGTGTACCCCGGGTTGTATACCGGGCGCTCTGGGTCGCCCGCGCCGGGCTCGGGATTCAGGTACTGGAACACTTCGACATACACATTGCCGGCGCGAAGCATGGCCGTCCTGGCTGCGGACTCTCGCACGTCGATGATGTCGTCGATGATCGGCCGATCGGCCCACTGGCCTTCGCTGATGACCTCAAAACCCAGGTGTTGGGAATAGAACGCGACGATGCGATCGATGTCTTGTGTCGCCATCGCGACGTGATGGACCCCATTGATCATTGCTGATTCACCCCGTAGTTCGTTAGTCGCTGAAATGCTGCAAAGAAACTAACCAAGCGATATGTTTAATCATGACGGCGACCGAGAAAGTCCGCAAATGACCGACACCCTTGACACCCCGCCACTTCACGAAGGCATCTCGCGCGACAAGGCGCCGGAGCCCGCGTTGACCGACGATCCCATCACCGGTGACCGCTACTACTCGCCGCAATGGGCCCAACGCGAGTGGGACTCGCTCTGGCCCAGAGTGTGGCAGGTCGCTGGTCGGGTCGATCAAATTCCCGAGGCGGGCGACTACGTCACCTACCAGATCGGGCGCGATTCGATTTTGGCGGTGCGAGGCTCCGATGACAAGATCCGGGCCTTCTACAACGTGTGCCAGCACCGCGGAAACCAATTGGTGTCCGCCGAGGTCGGGTCGCTGGCCGGCGGCGACTTCCAGTGCGCCTATCACGGTTGGCAGTTTGGCGATAACGGTCGCCTCAACGTGGTGCCCGACGAGGACGACTTTCTGCAGGGTTCGCCATGCGGCAAACGCAACCTGGTCGAGATGCCCAGCGATACCTGGGCCGGGTTCATCTGGTTCAACATGGACCCCGATGCCAAACCGCTGCGCGAATGGCTCGACCCAGTGGCCGACCATCTCGACGGTTACCGCATGGAGAACATGAAGCGGACCCACTGGGTAACCGTGACCGGTGACTTCAACTGGAAGTGCGTGCAGGACAACTTCAACGAGAGCTACCACCTTCCCTACGTCCACCCCGAGACCATCGCATCGATGAACGAACACCACTCCGGGTGCCAGTTCGACCTCTACCCGTCCGGCCACGCCAGGATGCTCATGCCCGGTGGCGGCCCCGGACCTCACTACCAGGGGCGCATCGATCGCACGTTCAAAAGCTTGAAGCAGGACTTTGAGTTCTGGGAGTTCGACCCCGAGCCCTACCGCGAGGACACCTCGGGCCTCCGGTTGGCGCTGCAGCAACGCAAGCGCGAGCTGGGCGAGGCCAAGGGCTATGACTTCTCCTCCTACACCGACGAGCAGCTCACCGATCACTACCACTACACGGTGTTCCCCAACATCTCCTTCAGCATGAAGCCCGACGGGTGCATCTGGTTGCGAGGAACACCGCACCCCACCGATCCCGAGAAGACGATCTTTGACATGTGGTACCTCACGCAGTTCCCCGAGGGCGTCAGCGAGTACTACTCCAACAGCATGCGCGACTTCGTGTCCATCGATCATCAGGCCGAGCATCAGACCGGCCTGGCTGGCGAGGTGTCGTGTGGTCACGGCATCGACCAGGACGTGGCCATCTGGAACAGCCAGCATGCGGGTCTTCGTTCGCGGGGCTACGGCGGCGAGTACATGCCCAACCAGGAACGGCGCATCAAGTACTACCACGACAACCTCAACCGCTATCTGGCGATGGATCCGCTGTAAGTGGCCGACGACTCTGAACCAGTCGACCTCGGAGACCTCAGCGATCTGGCCGATGGGCAGATGCGCTGTTTCGAAGACGTTGGCGACTACGGCATCGTGGTCTGTCGATCCGGAGGCCAGCTGTACGCGCTCGAAGACAACTGCTCCCATGCCGACACCCCGCTGAGCGAGGGTCGGTTTCGGGGTGCCAAGATCACCTGCCCCCTCCACGGCGCCCAGTTCGATGTGCGCGACGGAAGCCACTCGGGCCCACCTGCGTTTGAAGGGGTTGCCTGCTACCCGGTGACCGAGTCAGCCGATGGCGTCAAGGTCACCCTGGTGTCCGATAAAGACGACGACAAGGGCGACGGCTTCGGCGAAGTCGGCGGAATGTTCCGCACGCGCTGACTTTTTGCGTTCCCTGGCCACGCAGGCCAACTGGTCTCGGGCTCCGAGCTGGCGCTCTCCGCCCTACCGCTCGT
>CAZGVQ010000008.1:0-5579 GCA_964529355.1 uncultured Acidimicrobiales bacterium | reverse complement strand
AGGCCAACTGGTCTCGGGCTCCGAGCTGGCGCTCTCCGCCCTACCGCTCGTCAGGTTGTCTGCTTCCAGCCGTTCCAGTAGGTGACTTCTTCTGCTGGTCTACGGGCGCCTGGTTTAAAAGTCTCACCGGTGTAGTAGGCGGTTGGCACACAGGCCAGTTGCATCACCGTTGACGGAATCTCGAGCGCCTCGGCCACCTCTTCGGCGCCGCCCAGATGCAGGGTTGTCCATGCGGTGCCGAGCCCTCTGGCCCGCGCCGCCAACATGTAGCTCCAGACGGCGGGGATGCACGAGCCCCACCAGCCCTGCCCATCGCCGTTGCCGTCCTGATCCGGGTGTCCGAGCGCACAGGGAATTGCCAGTACGGGCACCTGCTCGAGGATCTCGGCCAGGTAGTCGCTCGACGACATGATGCGCCCCGCGGTGGTGTTGTCGGGCGTCTTCTCGGCGACGGCACTCTTCTGGGCTTCGATGTACGGGGCGTAGGTGCGGCGGTAGGCCTCGGCGATCACCATCTTCTTGTCGGGGTCGTCCACCATCACCCAGCGCCACTTCTGATAGTTGCCACCAGCGGGTGCCTGGGTCGAAACGCGCACGCAATCCAACACGAGCTCGCGTGGCACCGGCCGGGTGAGGTCGAGTCGCTTCCGGACCGCGCGGGTGGTCGAGAGAAGAAGGTCGGCATTCTGCAGGTCGATATCGCTCATGGGTCTTTCTAGATCGCGAAGGGATTCGAGCGGAAATTAACCGGTTGGTAGGCTCGCTGGTCATGAGCAGCCTTCCAACGACCACGTCCGAGATAACCGCCGAATGGCTCACCGAGGTTCTGCATGCGTCGGGCACGTTGCCCGCCGGCGCTTCGGTCGCCGAGGCAACCGTCGACCCTGCGGCCGCAGGCGTTGGGTTCATGGGGGAGGTCGGCAAACTCAGCCTCGCGTACGACGGGGATGCTGGCTCGGCCCCGGGCACCATGATGGCGAAGTTCGCTACGCAGTCGCCCGAGATCAAAGCCATGATGCGTCCAACCCGGGTGTACGAGCGCGAGCATCGCTTCTACCAGGAGCTGGCTTCACAAACCCCGGTTCGCACACCCGAGATCTATCACGTCACCTGCAACACCTCGGCCGACGAGTCGGTCGACGAGGAGTATCTGATCCTCATGGAGGACCTGGGCGATCTCACCCTGGGCGATCAGCTTGCCGGTGTATCAGTCGAGCAGGCGCGCGCAGCCGTCGTGGGCCTCGCAGGGCACCACGCCCGGTTCTGGAACGGAGCTGGCATGGAAAACGCCGACTTCATCCCGGTGATCAATGGTCCGCTCAACAAGGCCGGGCAGTCGATCTATGACGCGTCGCTCCCAGGTTTCAAGGAGGTGTTTGCCAGCGCGCTGCTGCCCGAAATGGTTCCCTACGCCGAAGCCTATGGTGCCAATCACCCCAAGCTGCTCGACCGCTTCGCCGCCATGCCTCACACGCTGGTGCACTTTGACTACCGGGCCGACAACCTGTTCTTCGAAGCCGACGGCACCGTGGTGGTCATCGATTGGCAGTCGATCAGCAAGGGCGGCGGCGCCGCCGATGTGGCGTACTTCATCAGCCAGAACCTCTCTGTCGAAGACCGCCGAGCCAACGAGGATGATCTGCTTCACGCGTATCACGACGCTCTGGGCGCAGCAGGAGTCACCGGCTACGAGTACGACCAGTTCTTTGAGGACTACCGCGTCGGTGTCATCTACGGCTGGATCATCCCGGTGTTCGCGGTTGGCAGCCTCGACTCGTCGAGCGAGCGCGCCATGGCGCTGTGGACTGCGGTCATCGAACGATCACAGGCGGCGATTTTCGATCACGACGCCCAAGAGTTTCTCGACCTTTAACTGCGGCCGCCGTTGACCTTGAACATCTGGCCGCTGATCCACCGAGCAGCGGGCGATGCCAGAAACACCACAGCTGCGCCGATGTCGCGGCCGTTGCCGATTCGGCCCAAGGGGATGTTCATCGCCTTGTCGATGGCGTCTTTGCGTTCGCCGTCGTAGCCGACGCTCTCGACAAAGTTGTCGGTGAGCACCGGGCCGGGGGCGATGCCGTTCACCCGGATTGCCGGTGCGAGCTCCAGCGACAGCGACTGCGTCAGCGAGTTCACGGCGGCCTTCGATGCTGCGTAGGGGCCGTTCTTCGCGTGGCCACCCCAGGCGGTCTCTGAGGAGATGTTGATGATGCTGCCCATTCGGTCCTCGGCGCGCTCGGTGTGGTTGATGTGTTCGGCGGCAACCACGCATCCCTGAAACACCGCTTTGAGGTTGAGGTTGATCTGGGCGTCCCACCGGTCTTCCGGCGTTCTGGTCAGGTACCGAGGCGTCGCGTCGGGAAGCCCGCCGGCGTTGTTCACCCACAGGTCAACGCCGCCCAACTCGTCGTGAGCGGCCTGCCCCAGAGCCTCAAGCGCTCCGGGAGCGGTGACGTCGGCGGCATGGGCGAAGCCCTTGCGGCCCAGGTCGTTGATTTCGGCCGCAACCGCGTCGATCTGGTCGGCTGAGCGGGCGCTCACCATCACATCGGCTCCGGCTTCGGCGAGGCACAGGGCAATGCCGCGACCGATGCCTTTCCCCCCTCCGGTTACTACTGCTCGAACGTCGGTAAGTCGGAATTCGTCAATGATCATCCCGGCAACGTAGCGCGCGACATACCAATGAGTTAATTCTTGGCCGACTATGCGAAACTTGCGCTGTGCCGGTGTTCGGCACGCACGCAAACAATCGAATCAGGGGGATTCAGTGGTTCCAGCACAGGTCGGCGACATCACGGTCTCGTGGCTTAACGAAGCTTTGGCAGACAACGCAGAGGTCGGCACGATCTCGGCGGTTGAAGCCGAGCCCATAGGCGTTGGTGTGGGCATTTTGGGCGAGGTTGCTCGCCTCAAGCTCACCTACGAAGATGGCCAGAGCGGGCCGGCCAGCATGATCGCCAAGTGCCAGTCTGCGCATGCCGAGAACGTGTTCGTCTGTCAGATGATGGGTTTCTACGTGCGCGAGATCAGTTTCTACAACGAACTGGCCGGCTCACTCGACATCCGAGTCCCGTCGCACTACGTCGCCGACATGGAAGAGGGCGGCGTGCCGTTTGTGTTGCTGGTCGAGGAGATCACCGACGCCCGGTCGATCGATCAGATCGAAGGCGCAACCCGCGACGACGCGATGAAGGTTGCCGAGACAATCGCTGCGCTGCAGGCCCCGTTCTGGAACAACGATCGGGTGCACGCCCTCGAGTGGTTGCCGCCCATGAACAACGACCTGTACAAAGCCGCCGAGGGCCTGGCGGTCGATAACTGGGATGCATTCGTCGAGAACTGGGGCGACAAGGTCGATGCCGAGGTGCTCGGATGGGTCGAGCAGCTCACGCCAAAGTACGGCGTGATGCTCGATTGGTGGGTCGATGCGAGTCCGGTGACCCTCGCCCACACCGATTGTCGGGCCGAGAACTACCTGTTTGGCGGCTCGGCCGGTGACGACGTCGTTACCGTGCTCGACTTTCAGCTGGTAACCAAACACGTTGGCACCTACGACATCGCCAACTTCCTCGGCATGTCGGTCACCATCGAAAACCGCCGAGCCTGGCAGGACGAGGTGGTGAAGCACTACCACGACTCGCTGTTGGCCAACGGGGTTGAGGGCTACGACTTCGAGCAGTGCATGCGCGACTACCGGTATTGCCTGCTGCAACAAGCCTGGGGTCAGGTCGCGGTCGCCAACCTCGATCCGGGCAACGATCGTGGTCGCCAACTTCTCAACGAGTTCGTCACCCGGGCCTTTGCAGCGGCGGGCGACAACAACTCCGGCGAGCTGCTCGAGCAGCTATGACCGATTCGCCGTTCAACCCATCGCTTCTCGAGGGCAGGAAGGCTCTGGTAACCGGCGGAGGTTCGGGGCTCGGAAAAGCTATAGCTACCGGTCTGGCCCAGGCTGGTGCCGACGTGGTCATCGCCGCGCGTCGCGAGGAAATCCTCGAGGCGGCGTGCGCCGAGATCGCCGAAGTCACCGGCGGTAACGTCAGCTACGACCTGGTCGATATCCGCAACCTCGAGACCGTCGAGGCCCTGGCCGGACGACACGCCGACACCGATCTGCTCGTGAACAACGCCGGCGGTCAGTTTCCCCAGAAGGCCCGCGACTACAGCCCCAACGGCTGGCGATCGGTGATCGATCTCAACCTCAACGGCACGTGGAACATGACGCAGGTGTTCGGGAATCAGATGCTCTCCGGGTCGGGCGGAACAATCACCCAGATCATCGCGATCGTCGGCCGTGGAATGCCCGGAATCGCCCACTCGGGCGCCGCTCGGGCCGGCGTGCTCGAGCTTTCGCGGACGCTGGCGTTCGAATGGGGTCCGAAAGTGCGGGTGAACTGTGTCGCACCGGGTGCGTTCCACACCGACGGTTGGCATGCCACCTACGACGACGAGGTCGGCGATATGACCGGTGTGCCGCTTCCCTATGCAGGTCGCCCCTCGGACATCGCCAACTCGGTGGTGTTTCTGTCGTCACCAGCCGCCGCGTTCGTTACCGGCGAGGTGCTCTACGTCGACGGTGGCCATGTGCTTCAAGGCATGATCTCGGCGCTACCGCCCGGCGGCTATCCCGAGCGCGACGAGCCTGCTTCACACCTCTAACCCGCCATACGCTCCATGGCAGCGGTCTGTACCTGGCTGGCGAGTTCCGGCCACAGGTCGAGGACGGTCGCTAGTTGCCGACGGTTCATCACCTCGACGGTGATGTCCTCGGAGGCGATGACTGTTGCGTTGCGGCGGGCGTGAGTCAGGGCTCCGATCTCGCCAAAGAAGCTTCCCTGGTCGATGGTGGCGATGGCTGTGTCATCGCGTGTGACCTCGACCGAGCCGTCGACCAGCAGGTAGAACTCGCGTGCGTGTTCGCCCTGGCTAGCCACCACTTCACCCGCGCGGAGGTCGATGGGCGCCATATGTTGAAGGACCTGACGCTTCTGAGCGTTGCTCAGTCCGTCCATCAGGTCGACAACAGGCCGTTGGTCGGCGGTTGGTGCGTTGCGTGAGCTGAACATGGGAAACCCTCTCGTCGGTTGGTCACACCCATCCTCATCAACCGTACGTCCCCGGTCTGTGCCCCTCACAACACTTTTCCGGTGACTCCCGTCTCACCAAAGTGAATGTGGTGTCAGACACATCTTCGTTTTGGTGTCAGACACATCTTCGTTTTCTCAGTAGTGATGCAGCGCTGAAGAGGATTCCGAAACGACTTCGGCGGCGTAGGGATCGGATTCGACTCGATGTCGAGCCCGTCGAAGGACCGAGTAGGTGCTCTTCTGTGAGGGAAGGCGATAGTGGGCCGTAATCTCAGCGATCGAATGGGCACCACCGTCCGCTGCAAGCAGGATGGCCAGCTGGCGATTACACGCGGCCCTTCGAGCGGGCGTTGCGGCGGCCGGATAGTTCAGCGATGCCCGTCTTATCGCTTCGTCAATCTGTACGAGGCTCGGTGCACTTCTTCTTGGGTAGGTCGCTGGTTTCATCGCTCCTCGTGAGCGTTCGAACTCATTGGTCGAAAGGTGGCA
>CAZGVQ010000007.1:0-21690 GCA_964529355.1 uncultured Acidimicrobiales bacterium | reverse complement strand
ACCCTGCTGGCCGCCTAACCCAAGTTCTGATCGCGCTTTACCACCACTGTTGTGGTCGAGCGCGAAAATTTCCGGGGGTTAGGCGTTTGCTAGGGCTGACTGTAGGAGCGAGGTGAACATGACGTTGCCGTCTTCGCTGCCGAGCAGCGGGTTACTGGCTCGCTCGGGGTGGGGCATGAGCCCAACCACGTTTCGGCCTTCGTTGCAGATTCCGGCGATGTCGCCCATCGAGCCGTTGGGATTGTCGACGTAGGTCACCACGACCTGGTCGTTGTCCTGAAGCTGCGCGAGGGTCTCGGGGCTGCAGGTGAAGTTGCCCTCGAAATGGTTGATGGGGATACGGAGGATCTGCCCGACCTCAGCAGCCGAGGTGAGCACCGAGTTGGTGGTGGCAACACGAAGTTCGGTGGGCTGGCACAGAAACTTGAGGCCTGCGTTCTTCTGGAGCGCCCCCGGGAGGAGCCCGGTCTCGGTGAGTACCTGGAATCCGTTACAGATGCCGATGACTGCGCCACCGCGATCGGCGAATTCCTTCACCGAACCCATGATCGAGGAGAACTGGGCGATGGCGCCCGGGCGCAGGTAGTCGCCATGGGCGAACCCGCCGGGTACCACTACCGCGTCGAGCTGCGGGAGGGCGGAGTCGCCATGCCACACCAGTTCCGCCTCGCCACCCAACGCTCGAACCGACTCGAGCACATCGAGTTCGCAGTTGGTGCCGGGAAACACGATGACGCCGACCTTGGTCATGGCTGGTCCACGGTGATGATGGCGTCTTCGATAACCGGGTTGGTGAGGACTTTCTGGCAGATCTCGTCGACCTGTACCCGGGCCGCGGCCTCGTCGGGAGCATCGACGGAGAACCGCATGCTCTTGCCAACGCGCACGTCGGTTACGCCGTCGTAACCCAGCGTCGGGAGGGACCGCTCGATGGTCTGGCCCTGTGGATCGGAAATACCTGGCCGAAGTTGCACCTCGACGAGAATGGAAAACGTCATAGCCCGGATACTACTCAGCTGCCATCAGGCTCGTGACCGTTTGCTCGGCATTGGTCGGCGGGTGTGACGGGTTCCACCGCGATGTTGCGTAACGCTGTTACATAAACATATCCTTATGTAGTGATGGAAGATCTCCTAGGGGCGCTCAAAGCGGTTGCCGAACCGACTCGACTGCGAATCGTCGCGGCGATTCGACACTGCGAACTCACCGTGTCGGATCTCTGCCTCGTCCTTGGACAATCCCAGCCCCGCGTCAGCCGCCACCTGAAGCTGCTCTGCGATGCCGGCGTCCTGGTGCGACACAGCCAAGGCACCCGTGCCTTCTATCGGGCCACGTCGACGGGAATCGGGGAGACGGTACTCACCGCCCTCGGTTCGATGATCGACGACGACGACCCGGTTCTGCGCCGAGATGCCGCCCGACTCGACGAGATTCGTGCCGAGCGAAGCGAAGTCGCACAGAACTACTTCGCCGAGATCGCCGCCGACTGGGATCGGGTTCGGTCCCGGCATGTCAGCGACGACAAGCTCGAGACCAAACTCCTCCAGCTCGTATCGCCGAAGTCAGACACCATCGGCGACCTGCTCGACATCGGCACCGGCACGGGCCGAATGCTCGAGCTGTTTGCTGGTCGGATCGACCGTGGTCTGGGAATCGACCTCAACCCGCAGATGCTCGACGCCGCCCGAAGCCGGCTCGATGAGGGCGGCCTCACCAACTGCGCCGTTCGACAGGGAAACGTGTACAACCTCGACGTCGCCCCCGGTGAGTTCGACGTGGCGATGCTGCATCACGTGCTGCACTTTCTCGACGACCCCGAGTCGGCGATCCGCGAAGCTGCCGCCAGTGTGAGGCCTGGTGGCACGGTTGTCATCGTCGACTTTGCGCCGCACGAACTCGATTTTCTGCGCACCGACTACGCGCACTACCGGCTCGGCTTTGCCGAGGAAGAACTGTCCCAATGGTGCGCAGCTGCGGGGCTGCGCGACGTGAAAGCACACCATCTCAAACCAAAGGCGGGCGACTCAGATCAGCACCTCACGGTGACGATCTGGGTGGGTACCCAGAACCCCGATGCGCCATCTACCTATCGGCTGGAGGCCGCATCATGACCAACGATGATCAGAAGAACGCGATTCACCAGGGCACCGCAGAACGATTGGCGCGCCGGCCCTGGCCAGCCACTCCGATTCGGCCCGGCGTGAAGGTTTCGTTCGAGTTCTTCCCTCCGGCCACAGACGCGGGCCGAGACATCCTCGATGGTTGTGCTGATCAGTTGGCGCCGCTGGCTCCGACGTTCGCGAGCGTCACCTATGGCGCCGGCGGAACAACGCAGGATCGGACGCTTGCAACGCTGCGTCGGCTCGCCGATCGAACAGAACTCGAACTTGGCGGTCATCTGACCTGCGTGGGTGCGACCGCTACCGAAGTCGATAGAGTCATCGACAACTATCTGGACCTAGGTGTCCGGAGGATCGTTGCCCTACGAGGCGATGCTCCGTCCGGTGTCGATGGCGGAACCGTTGCTGGGGGGCACGGTTCCGCTACCGATCTTGTTCGCGCAATCCGCAGCCGCCCCGACGGCCACGACATCGACATTTCGGTTGCCGCCTACCCCGAGGTGCACCCGAAGGCCGCGTCGGCCAAGGCCGACCTCGACAACCTGAAGCGCAAGTTCGATGCGGGTGCTAATCGGGCGATTACCCAGTACTTCTATGACACCGACGCCTTTCTCCGCTTTCTCGATACCGCGCGGAAATCGGGGATCACCGGCGAGATCGTTCCGGGCATCATGCCGGTAACCAATTTCGAACGGGTTCGGGCCTTCTCGGAGCGCTGCGGAGCCGTTATTCCTGACTGGATGCCGGAGCTGTTTGCCGGACTGGACGACATGCCCGAAGTGCAGCACCTGGTCGCCGCGACCGTGGCAGCAGAACAGTGTCGACGCCTGGCCGAACATGGCGTGAACGCGTTTCACTTCTACACGATGAATCGGCCGGAACTGAGCGTGGCAACGTGTCGGATACTCGGGGTGAAGCCGTCGGCCGAACCGAAGACTTCAGTGGCCGAAGTTTCCTAAAGCAGTTGGTTAAGAACTACGCCGAATTCCGGCGCGCTTGAGCACATCGGGAGCGACACCGAGTTCTTTCCATGCGGCGTAGCTGATGCCCTGCGAGGCCGCGTAATCGCCTGCAACATCAACAAATCGAGCTTCAAGGCTTGAGATATCGACGGTCTCGGCCATCTTTGCCAGGTCGGCTTCGCGGTCGAGGCGTTCCTGCACCAACTTCAGGCGCCGGAGAGCGTTGGCATCGGTCATCTCGGCTTCGATGGCATCGATCCGCTTCTGGATGGACTCCGGAGTGCGCTTCCGCCCGCGCTTTGGCTTATTAGCTTCAAGTGCTTCGAGGTACTTATTGACCACGGTTCCCTGGCTTCGAGCGACGCCGCGGGCAGATGAACTCTTGTTTTCCATAGGAATAGTAAACAGGGAAAACCGCACAGTAACCAACTGCTGTCACGGGGAAATTGCCACAGATCCGGGAACCGCTCAAGCGGTTTAGTTTCTCAAGGGAATCGCCGCAATTGCGAAGCTACTTTGCGAAGAACCGCGCCCATTTGACGAATGAAATTCGAATCTTCTGGTCGTGAATCCGAAGAGGTGACCTTTACCTCGCCCCCACGTGTCACGGTGCAACGTTTCATTGACTAAGTTTCGGCAGGTGAACGAACCGCTGCACCGAGCCCTGGGCCTCACCGATGATGAGGCCGAATCCATCGCCACAATTCTGGGGCGCGAACCGAATCCACTCGAGCTGTCGATGTATTCGGTGATGTGGTCTGAACACTGTTCCTACAAGTCCTCGCGTATCCACCTCAAGCGCTTGCCGACCGAAGGCGAGCACGTCCTGGTGGGGCCAGGTGAAAACGCCGGCGTCATCGACATGGGCGACGGCATTGCGGCCGCCATCCGCATCGAGAGTCATAACCACCCCTCGGCGATCGAGCCGTACCAGGGCGCCGCAACCGGCGCCGGTGGGATTCTGCGAGACATCTTCACCATGGGTGCCCGGCCCATCGCTCTCATGGATCCACTGAGGTTTGGGCCGCTTGATGACGCTCGTAGTCGCTGGATCGCCGAAGGCGTGGTCAGTGGTATCTCGGGCTACGGCAACTCGGTCGGCGTTCCCACCGTGGGCGGCGAAACCGTTTTTGACGAGACCTACACCGGCAACCCGCTGGTCAACGTGTTGTGCCTGGGCATCATGCCTACCGAACGGTTGGTGCTGGGCCAGGCAACCGGCGTTGGCAACCTCGCGGTACTCCTTGGTTCACGCACCGGGCGCGACGGCATCGGTGGCGTCAGCGTCCTGGCATCGGCCGGGTTCGGCGATGAAGAAGCCGACGCCGAGAAACGACCCAACGTGCAGGTTGGCGACCCCTTCGAGGAGAAGCGACTCATCGAAGCATGTCTCACGCTTCTCGACGAGGGGCTTGCGGTTGGTATTCAGGATCTTGGTGGCGCCGGCCTCAGCTGCGCTACCAGCGAGACCGCGTCGCGGGGCGGCGTGGGCATGGATGTCGACATCACGGCAATCCCACTGCGCGAAGAGGGCATGGAGCCCTTCGAGATCATGACCAGCGAATCCCAGGAACGCATGCTGGCCATCGTCGAGCCGGGCAACCTCGATCGGGTCATGGAGATCTGCGAGAAGTGGGAAGTCCTGAGCTCGGTCATCGGTACCGTCACCGACAACGCCGGAGCGCTGCGCATTCTCGACGGCCCGGGAAGCGATGCCGCCGTGCTGGCCGATGTGCCAGCGTCGTCGCTTCACGACGAGGCGCCACTGTACGAGCGGCCCCTGTCGGCACCCGGCGATCTCGACGAGCGCCGCGGCCAGTCGGCCAACGACCTGCCAGCCCCTACCGACATGGCCGCCGATCTGGCAGCGATGCTCATCGACCCTTCGTGGGTGTACAGCCAGTACGACCACCAACTGTTTCTCAACACGGTGTCGGGCCCCGGTGCAGATGCAACCGTGCTACGGCTGAAGGACCCTGCAACCGGCAACGACACCGGTCGGGGCATGGGGCTCACCACCGATGGCAACCATCGATGGTGCGCGGTCGACCCTCGAGGCGGCACGGCCAACACCGTGGCCGAATCGGTGCTGAATCTGGCTTGTGTGGGTGCACGACCCATGGCATTGGTGAACTGCCTGAACTTCGGCAATCCCGAACATCCCGAGGTGATGTGGCAACTCTCTGAAGCCATCGACGGGATGAGTGAGGCCTGCCTGGCGTTCGATCTGCCAGTGGTGGGCGGCAACGTGAGCCTCTACAACGAATCGAAGGGCTCCAACATCGACCCCACGCCGGTTGTCGGTGTGCTCGGTATGGTCGATGACCTCGCGTCGCCACCCCCGGGCAAGACCTGGAACGACGGCGACCGCATCGTGTTGCTGGGCGACCCGGATGCAACGGAACTCTCCGGCTCAACGTGGGCCTTCAACCAGGGGCACAAAGTGGGCACGCTCCCGGCGATCGATTATTCGGCCCATAGTGCGGTGGCCGACCTCACCCGCGATCTGGTGAACGACACCGGCTTTATCAGCGGAGTCCACGACATTTCGTCGGGTGGCCTCGGGGTCTGTCTGGCCGAAATGGCCATCGCTTCGGGCGTTGGCTGCACGGTGGCTCGCGTGAGTTCCCATGCACTTCTGTTCAGCGAGGCGCCGTCTCGCGTGGTCGTCGCGGTCTCGGCCGACAACCTCGCCGAACTCGAAGACCGTGCCGCAGCTGCCGGTGTTCCCGTGACCCGGTTGGGTCTGGCGCACAAGGATCAGTTTGCGGTGAAGGGCCTGGTCGAGGTTCCTCTGGCTGACCTTGCCGCAGCAGCGCAGGATCGGCTGCCTGACGCCATCGGCGGGGGCACCACGCAGGGCTAGAGGGTTGAACTATCCGGATTGCGCCGCCACGGCCACCACATCGATGCCCGCATCGATCCGGGCAACGGCGTCGGCCAGTTGAGCCACCAGGTTGCGCTGCACTTGCTCAACCCGGTGGGCGGCCACAACAAACTGCGCTCCGGGAGGTAACCCCTTCTTTGAGCCATCTGAGTCGGTGAGAACCAGCGCCGCACGCTCGGGAGTGAGCAGGTCAGCGGTGCTGCATCCGGCGATGGCGGCCACGCGTTCGGGCCGTTGACAGGACTCGGCAATGACCTGGCCAAGCGCCGACGCTCCGATGCATGCCACCAGGGTGGTGGTGCTGGAAGGCACGACCGGTTCGTGGTCTAGCGGTGCCTTGAAGGGTCGTTTCCGCGATCCGTCAGCCTCGATGACCACCGAGTCGATTCGCGGCGAAGCGAACCATCGGTCGCAGTCGTCCGCCGACACGCCCAAGGCCTTGCGTCCATCGACGCCGGCCCACACGAGCACCGGCGACTTCGCTCCGACCTGCTCGGTGAGTTCGCCAAGCTGGGGGTTTACCAGCACCGGAACCTCGCCGGTGCGTTCGCTGCCCATCTTCGTGGTGGTGGTCAACACCACGGCGCCGGGCAGCAACGCCCCGAGTGAGAAGAGCGATGTGGTCTTGCCGCCACCTCCGACGAGCGACACAACCTCGCTGGTGCCAAGCCCGAGTCCTGCGGCCAGGTCATCAAGGGTTGTCTCGACCAGCAAGCTAGCCCGCGTCTCTGTTGAGGGTGGCTGCCAGGTGGTGCTGCAGCGGTTGATCGACCGCTGCCATGTCGATGACGTACGAGAGCTGGTCGCCGGCCACATCGAAGGTGCGGACGACCTCGGTCGCAGTCTTGGCCGTCGGGGTGGTGCTCACCTGGGTGCTCGACAGCGCGAGTCTGACGGCATCTGCAGTGCTCCCTGTGCTCCCTGTGCTGGTGCTGATCGTGCCCTCGTGGAGCTCGAAGATTCCCGTCGGTGATACCACCACCAGCTCGACTCGCTCGGTTCCGACCGGTCGGAGATAGCCGACTTCGGCGTGAAGCGGAACACCCGTGTCGGCGTGTTTGGTCTTCTGGCTGAGGGAAAGGAACGGCTTCCCGACGTGTTGGAACGTGAGTTCTTCAACGTAGGCAAACGATTCGATGGTGGGGTAGCTGCCCTCGCCCCGGCCTCGCCAGGTGCCAAGCAGAAAACCGAGGTGCGCGATATCCGGATGAAGTTCTGAGGTCACCGTGTCAGCCTACGCCGGAGTTACTCGCTGAGATTTTGCTGCCATGTTCAGGGTCACCGCCAGGGTGTGGGACTATCGGGACCTGTGATCAGCGTCCCCGCCGACCAACCGTCATCTTCTGAGACCGTTGTGGATCCCGAAGCAGATTCTCCCCGCGAAGCATGCGGCGTGTTTGGGGTATACGCCCCCAAGTCGCCGGTTGCGCACCAGACCTATCTGGGCCTCTACGCCCTGCAGCATCGAGGTCAGGAATCAGCCGGCATCGCGGTCAGCGACGGCGAAGACATCATGGTCGTCAAAGACATGGGCCTCGTGGCCACCGTGTTCGACGACCGAAGCCTCGCGTCGTTGCCCGGCGACATCGCAATCGGCCAGTGCCGATACAGCACCACCGGCTCGAGCACCTGGCGTAACGCGCAGCCCGTGTACCGCGGGGTTGGCGACATGGAGTTCGCCCTCGGCCACAACGGCAACCTGGTCAACACCGAATCGCTGGCCGCCGACCACGGCATGCTGCCCGGAACCGTTACCAGCGATTCCGATCTGGTGGCCGAAATTCTCGAGATGGAACTTCGGGCCGATGAGAGCATCACGCTCGATCAGGCACTCATCAAAGTGTTGCCCGAGCTGAGCGGCGCGTTCTCGTTTGTACTGCTCGATAAACAACACCTCATCGGTGTCCGTGACCCAAACGGTTTCCGTCCGCTGTGCCTGGGCAAGCTCGACTCGGGCTGGGTGCTGGCGTCAGAGACCCCGGCGCTCGATGTGGTCGGAGCCACGTTCATTCGCGAGCTCGACCCTGGCGAAATGGTCATCATCGACGAAGACGGACCGCGTTCGGTCCGGCCGTTCGACGAAGTCGACCCCAAGCTCTGTCTCTTTGAATTCGTGTACTTTGCCCGCCCCGACAGCACGCTGTACGGCCAAAGCGTCCACCGGGCGCGAGGCAAGATGGGCGAGAACCTCGCCAAGCAGGCACCGGTTGAGGCTGACCTGGTTATGGGTGTTCCGGAATCGGGTATCCCGGCGGCTGAGGGTTATGCCCGAGCCAGCGGAATTCCCTTCGGTCAGGGTTTGGTGAAGAACCGCTACATCGGTCGGACCTTCATCGCTCCCACCCAGGAGCTCCGCTCGCTTGGCGTTCGGATGAAGCTCAACCCTCTCACCGACAACATCGCCGGCAAACGGCTGGTGGTTGTCGACGATTCCATCGTTCGTGGCACCACCACCAAAGCAATGGTGTCGATGCTCCGCGAAGCTGGCGCCGTCGAAGTCCATATGCGTATCTCCTCGCCTCCGTATCGCTGGCCGTGCTTCTACGGGATGGACACCGGAACTCGGGGCGAGCTTCTGGCCGCCAACCTCACCGTCGATGAGATCCGTGAGTATCTCAACGTCGATTCGTTGTCCTATCTTGCGCTCGACGAGCTCAAGAGCGCCACGGGCGCGGTCAATGCGGGCTTCTGCGATGCGTGTCTCACCGGCGAGTACCCCATCGAAATTCCGGTCGACCTGTCCAAAGCAGTGCTTGAGGCCGGCATGCCGGCGCCCAAATCGGCGCCCGCCGCAACCGCTGATCTTCTCGACAGCGAGGCCAGCCTCCTCCCGGCCGAGCACGCCAAGCGCTCGCAGTAAGGTCCATAGCAATGGGTGAGACCTACGAAGCCGCAGGCGTTTCCATCGAAGCGGGCGACGATGCCGTGCGCCGTATCGGGCCGCTGGTGAAGTCAACGTATCGACCCGAGGTGCTGAGCAGTCTGGGTGGTTTCGGCGGCCTTTTCGATGTGTCGAACCTGGGCTATGACCATCCGGTTCTGGTGTCGACCACCGATGGTGTGGGCACCAAAGCGGTCGTTGCATCGCAAATGGGCAAGTTCGACACCATCGGCCTCGACCTGGTGGCCATGTGTGTCGACGACCTGGTCTGTCAGGGTGCGCAGCCGCTTTTCTTTCTCGACTATGTCGCCATCGGCAAGCTCGATCCCGACCAGATCGAGCAGCTGGTCAGCGGAATTGCCGAAGGCTGCCGGCAAGCCGGCTGTGCGCTCATCGGCGGCGAAATGGCCGAACATCCGGGTGTGCTTGAACCCGGCGACTTCGACCTTGTTGGTTTTGCGGTCGGCGCGGTCGACCGCGAACAGGTCATCACCGGCGAAATGGTGGCGCAGGGCGACGTGCTCATCGGCCTGCCTTCGCCCAACCTCCGCTCGAACGGGTTCTCGCTGGCTCGGCGGGTGTTGTTCGATGTCGCGGGCAAGTCGCTCGACGATCCGGCGTATGAGGGCGCTCCGCACTCACTCGGTGAAGAACTACTGCAACCCTCGGTGATTTACTCGCCGGCCATCATGGCGGCCGTCGCCGCTGGGTCGGTGCACACCGTTGCCCACGTCACCGGCGGCGGACTGGCCGGAAATCTCGAACGGGTGCTGCCCGATGGCGCCGACGCCCGAGTCGATTCGTCGACCTGGGAAGTCCCGCGCATCTTCACCGAGATTCAGAGGCTGGGCGATGTAGCCGACGCCGAGATGCGCACCGTGTTCAATATGGGCGTTGGCATGGTGCTGGCGGTGCCGCCCGCCGATGTCGGCTCAGTGATGAACGCCCTGGAGCAGAACGGTCACCGACCAGCGCAGATCGGCGAGATCGTGCCGGGAGACGGCACGGTACACGTCGACTAGCTCGACGAATCCGACGAGTCGATGAGGGTGAAGGCCGGGCCTGGCATGGCCGCGCCATTGAGCTGGATCTCCAACTGGTGCTCGCCGACATAGTGCTTGCGGGTCGAGTGCTGGGCCAGCGAAATGGTCTTGTTCACTACCGCTGATCCGCCCGGGTCAACCGTGAGTTCCTTGCCCTTGAACACCTTTGGCGACGTAGACCCGTCGGCTTTCACAAAGTGCACGATGACGTCCACCAGCGCGCCAGCGGGTTCAGCGCTCGCGTTGGCCACCATCAACTCCACTTTCACCTTGCCGCCGATGGCAACGGTCTCCGGAGTGACCGATGCCGACTGCAGTTCAGCCGGTGACTCAGGTCCGAAGCCCAGCACGTTCAGCGCGTCGAGATCGCCAGCCTTGATCAAGGTGCGAAGCGCATGGCGCACCATGGAGCGCCGGGTGACCTCGGCCGTGGTTCCAGCGGCTTCGTGCATCCACCGTCTGGTCACCTCGACGACCACGCCAGGATGGTCCTTCGCGATGTCGTTGAGATTGTTGGCCACCGATCGGCGAACGTACTCAGAGTCGTCGGCGCGAAGGAGTTCGAGCAGCTCGATGACTTCGGTGGGATCGTCGATGAATCGTTGGAGCCGCCCAGCCCAGGGGAGTCGAGGTCGGCATCCTTCCGATGCAAGGCGCCGCAAATGTTCGTCCTCGTCGGCTGCCCAAACCCTTGCGCGGGCCAGGGTGGCCTCGGGGTGATGCTCGTAGAAGGCGCGAATGGAGAACTCCGACGTGAACTGCTTGGTGATGTCTTCCTGCAGGCTCATGGCGGTCTCGAAGTCGTCCAGCCCGTGTTCGGCAACGAAGTAGCTGTGAGGGAGGTACCGGAACCCCTCCATGGTTTCGGGCCGCACCGAACCAAGCGAGGCCTGGAGAATCTTCATCGCCTCGGTGTGGTCGCTGGGGAGCGTCGGGGCGAGGGCCTCAGCGACCTGGCGGGCCCGAGGGGTGAGTTCGAGTTCGTCGAACCCATCGAGAGCGACGGTCAGAAACCGGTCGAGATCGAAGGTGGGGTAGACCGCAGCGATGTCGGCTCCGATGCTGGCAACGACGTTGGGTCCGAATGAGTTTTTCAGAGGCTCCGCCACCCCCGGAGCCTATTGGCTCAGTGCTTCGTCGGGTTGATTGTGCTCGTCGTCGGCCTTGTACACGCTGAACAAAATGGCCACCGTGAGGATCGTTCCGATGATTCCAAGCGACCAACCGATCGGGATATGGCTCCACTCGGTAATCACGAGCTTGATACCGACGAACAGCAGAATCGCACCCAGAGCCACCGAGAGATACTTGAAGCGCTCGCGCGCATCGGCCAACAGGAAGTACATGGCTCGCAAGCCCATGATGGCGAACGCGTTTGCCGCGATCAGGATGTAAGGGTCGTTGGCCACGCCAAAGGACGCCGGTACCGAATCGACGGCAAAGATCACGTCGGTGCACTCCACAACGATGAGGGCGGAAAGCAACGGGGTGGCCGCTCGGCGGCCGTTGAGTTCGGTGAAGAACTTCTGGCCATCGAGTTCCTCGGACACCGGCATGATCTTCTTGAGCAGGCCAAGACCCATGGTGGAAGCTTCGTCGTCTTCGCTCTCGCGGTGCCGAATGATCTTGATGCCGGTGTAAATGAGGAAGACGCCAAAGAGAATCAGCACCCGGGCGTAACGTTCGACGATTTCTGCGCCGATGAGGATAAAGGTGGCCCGCAGAACCAGGGCGCCGAAAATGCCCCAGAACAACACGCGGTGTTGGTATTTGAGCGGCACTTTCATCGCCGAAAACAGCAACGCCCACACGAACACGTTGTCGACACTGAGCGATTTCTCGGTCAGGTAGACGCCGAAGTACTCACCGCCGGGGGTGGCACCGAACTGCCACAGCACAAAGATGCCAAATACCACACTGACCGCGACCCAGAACATCGATTCGAGGCCCGCTTCGCGGAACGTCGGCGCATGAGCCTTTCGGTGGCGCCACAGGTCGAGCGCCAAGAGAAGAACCACCGAAACGACAAGGACACCCCATGCCCAAAGGGGCACGTCGATATCGGAGAAGTTGCTCTCTCTGGCCTCGGTGGCAAACAGCATCATTCCAATCTATCGGCAGGACGGGCGCTTCTTTTGGCACTGGCCGTGTTTGAAACACTCAAATGAGGATCTCCAGCGCAGTGGGTGGTTGTACTAGGGCTTGACCGACGTGCACACTTGACCTGTGAGTGGGACTGCGGGCAATTTTGGTGACCTCAAATTCCGGGTGCTCGGGCCGATCGAGGTGACCATCGACGGAGCCTTGGTGCCCAGTGGCGGCGCGAAGCAGTTGTCGCTGCTCGGACGACTGCTTTTGTCACCCGGGCGGATTGTCTCGGTCGATCAGCTCACCGATGCCGTGTGGGGGTCGGCGCCACCAGCGCGACCCGACGTCTCGATCCGAAGTTCGGTCTCGAAATGGCGGAAGCTCCTTTCCGCCGGCGAGTCAGAGGACGCCAGCAGGAGCGTCCTGGTAACCAACGCGCCGGGCTATCGCCTCAACATCTTGGCCGACCAGGTCGATGCCGTTCGATTTGAGCGCGACCTTCACGAGGCGCGCGATCTGCACCGCAAGCAGCCCGAAGCGGCCGGCCGGATTCTCGAATCTGCCCTCCGCGAGTGGCGTGGCGATGCGTTTGCCGGCTGCAAGACCGACGTGTTTGTCAGTGCGAGCGCGCGCCTTGGTGAGCTGCGGTCCTCGGCCCAGGACCTTCGCGTTCAGTGCCTCATCGACTCGGGAAACGTGCGGTTGGCTGTCGCCGATCTCGAACAGCTGGTTGCCGATGAAGAACTGCGCGAGTCCAGATGCGCCCTTGCGATGCAGGCGTTGTCCCTCGATGGTCGGCAGTCCGAAGCCCTTGCCTTGTTTCAGCAGTTTCGTCATCGCCTGATCGAGTCGACGGGGATCGACCCGTCTCCTTCAATCGTGGCCCTCGAGCGAAAGATCCTCGACCAGGATCCGTCGCTCCAACCGCGACGCGAGGCGATCATCAAGCCCGTCGAGTCCTCGGAAGCTGAAATCGACCCGCCTCCCGGCCGCAAGGCCGAGGCCGACGTTCTTTTGGACGCAATCGGACAACTGGCTGACGGTCGTGGTTCGACCACGCTCATCACCGGCGAGCCCGGCATCGGCAAGACCACACTCGCTCGACATGCCGCCGCAACGTGTCCGTCGCACATCTCGCTTGCCTGGGGTCGATGCATCCACGGCGGCGCAGCAGCGGTCCTCGGGCCCTGGACGCAAGTGCTTCGCGATCTGTGCGAGGGGTACGAGCACGACGAGATCATGGCGTGGGTCTCAACCTCGGCCGAGCTTGGTCAGCTCCTTCCGGCTTTGTCGCTTGGCAGCGATGGGAGGCCCAGCGAGGATCGCCTCGACCTGTTCGACGCGGTTACCCGCTTCCTGCGGCGCCGATCTGCGACGAGACCTCTGGTTCTTATTTTCGAGGATGTGCATTGGGCTGACGCGGCCACTGTTGAACTCCTTTCGTTCGCTGCCGGGGCCCTGTCCGATGAGCCGGTGAGTTTCATCGTGACGTGGCGCGACACCGACCTGCTTTCGGCGCCGGTCATTGCGCTGCAGGAACTTGGTCGAGCACCACGTTGCAGCCGTGTCGAACTCGAAGGCCTCCCTACCGCCGTTATCGAAGGTCTTCTGACGGCGTCAACCATCGATCGCAGTGCAGCCAGCACATCCGAGATTGCCGCCGCCGTGTTCGATCGAACCAGCGGCAACCCCCTTTTCGTCACCGAGCTACTCGGACTCCTCGCCGACAGTTCTCCTGACGAGAGCTCGTCAGCCACAAGTGTTGCGACCCTCCCGCTCACCACGGGTATCCAAGACGCCATTCAACGTCGGGTCGAGGCGGTTGGTCCTGATGCGACCGACATTTTGTCGGTGCTGGCGGTGGTCGATGACTTTGCCTCGATCAATCTGGTCGAGAAGGTGGTTTCGGCCTCCGAGCCGATGAGCCGACGGGCCATCGAAGAGGTTCTGGCCGCCGCCCACCAGGCAGGGCTTGTGGTCGAGCACCGCGACGACCCGGGTGCTATCCGACTTCACCATGCCCTGGTCGTCGAGACCCTCACCGAAAGTCTCATCGGCTTCCGGCGGGCCCGGCTGCACGCCGATGTCGGTCAGGCCCTGTGGGAAGAAGGAGCCAGCTCGGCGGTTCTCGCCCACCACTTCACCGAGGGCGCCACCGCCGGCACCGGAGCCCTCGGGGCAGCGTTCAGTCTGGAGGCTTCGGCCGCCGCTGGAGCGCTCTATGACCTGCCGCGGGCTCTTGAGTTGTTGGAGGGCGGGCTGACAGCGTTGCGCAGCAACAAGCCGGTTGACCTGGCCCTCGAGTGCGACATCCTCATTGCGATGAGCCAGATTCACAAGCAGGCAGGCGACTACGACCTCGTACACGACGCGGCGCAGGCTGCATTCGGTGCGGCAAAGGAGCTCGGTGATGTGAGCCGGATGGTCGACGCCGCGCAGTCCTACACCGACCGTTCAGCGAAAGGTGCGATCTTCGAACGGGTTGAGTGGTTGGGGTACTGGCACCCGGCGGAGACCGCCGTCGAGATGCTGGAATTCACGGTCGGCAAACTGGCTCATGATCACCCCGCCCGGGTCGAATTGCTTGCGCTGCTCGGGAGCGCTCGGTTTGGCAGCGAACAAGATATCGACCGTTCGCGTCGCGAATTCGTCGCTGCCGTCGAGCTCGGTCGCGATATCGGTAGCCCACGACTTCTCAGTGCGTTGTCGATGCGGGTCGAGTTTGAGTCCTGTTACGGCACCTCGTCGGTCGTCAACCAGATCCTCGAGGAAATCGTCGCCTACGCACCAACGCACAATGCGGTACACGACCTGATTCAGGCGCATCGGATCCAGGCCATCCTCGCCGCCGATCGAGGGTCAGACGACCAGGTTCGTGCTCAGGTTGCGCTGGCTCATTCGGTGGCGGAGTCCTACGACAACGACCTGGCCCGGCTCCAGGCAGCTTGGGTCGACTCGGCGTGGCTTCTCTACCGGGGCGATCTCGTCGCTGCCGAAGAGGCGATCGTTTCGGGCATGGGCGTCTTCGCCAAGTTTGGGCTGGCCGCCGTGGATGCTTTCGGGTTGCAGTACGCAGGTCTTCGCCGCGAACAGGGCCAACAAGATGAGGTCGAACAGCTCCTGCGATTCAAGCTTGAGTCCTATGACGGTCCGGCGTTCCGGGGTTCGCTGGCCATGGTTCTCGCTGAGGCGGGTCGCGTTGAGGAAGCGCAGGATCTCATCGACCAGGAGCTCGGGCCTGGCTTCGAGACCTACGGTGAGCCGGCGCTGCAGATGCAGACCCCGGCCTGTTGGTCGATTGCCGCCGCACTCAGCGGACACAAAGCTGCTGCCGAACGATTGTTTCCCGTTTTCGATCAACCAAACGCCCGGCTGGTCTCGCTCAACCACGGCATGCTTCATTTCGGATCGAGCTCGTTCTTTGCTGGGCTCCTCGCTATGACACTCGACGACGTCGGGGCCGCCGAGAAACACCTACGCGAAGCCGAAACCTTCGAACGGGCGATCGGCGCACGGCCGTCGCTTCTACGGGTGTTGTGTCGCAAGCAGGTACTTCTCGACCGTTTGGGGCGGGAGACCGCCGAAACAGCCCGTGAAGCCGAAGCGCTGGCCGAGACGCTCAACATGGGCTGGTTGTTGGATATCTACCGGTAGCCGCCCGGTCAACAGCCTGCTCAGCGACGGTTTCCAACAATTTTGCAACAATGCTCTGCCATGATCTTTCTATCGAGAAACCGGCGGGGCTTATCGATAACAACGTTGTCGGTCAGGGGCTGAGGTGCATGGCGGGTGCGCCTCAGCCTTTCTCGTGGATTCGCTCGGCGGCGAGGTCGATGACCTTTGCAATGGTCTTGTGATTCCGGAGCGTCGCTGTTACCCCGAGGTGTTTTTCGAGGTAGTTGGTGGTCAGTTTGCTCTTGGCTGCCCCGTTGGGAAGTAGGACGTGCGCGTGCGCCCCATCGACGGTGAACACGTCGGGCGCCAAAGCGTTTCCATCCAGGTCCTTGAGCGCCGACGCTGCAGGTGGCTCGGACAACAACGCAATGAATCGCCAATTCGGCTCGACACCGCTGTCGAGATGGGGACTGGCCTCGTATGCGGCGGCGAGTTCGCGATGGGTTCGAAGGGCTACAGGAACATCCTGGTAGCCCCAGTTTTTGGCGATGGCCGTTTCGATTGCGGACCTGACGCGGGCTTGGTCATCATCTTCGGCGACAAAAACCACGTTTCCCGATGCCACATAGGTGGCCACTTGGGAGAACCCGAGACCTTCCATCGCTGCCCGGAGCTCCGCCATGGGGAGCTTTCGATGACCACCGACGTTGATGCCCCGTAGAAACGCAGCGTAGACCTGTGCCATGTCGGCGACGGTAGCAGCGCTGATTCGGGCACCGGCTAGATTGGCCTCTCGATGGCACAACATTCCGAACTCGTTCAGCACCTTCTCGACCACGCGGTCCGCACCGGCGACTTCACGCTCAAGTCGGGCAAGAAGAGCTCGTGGTTCATCGACGTCAAACAAACCGTGTGCCGAGCCGAGGGCATTCTTCTTGTTGCCGACGCAGCACTCGAGGTGATCCCCGATGACGTCACCGCCATCGGCGGACTCACGGCCGGCGCTGATCCCGTCGCGTTCGGTATTGCCGCTATCGCCGCGACCAGGGGCCGCGAACTCAGGTCGTTCAGTATTCGCAAAGAATCCAAAGGTCACGGCGTAGGCGGCCGCCTCGCAGGCGCCCTAGAACCAGGCGACAAAGTAGTGGTAACCGAAGACGCAGTCACGCGAGGCAAGTCGCCGCTGGAAGCAGCGAGTGTCATCAGAGAACTGGGCGCCGAACCAGTACTCATCCTCCCCGTGGTCGATCGAGGAGGCACTTGTGGAGCAATGGCCCAAGAAGCAGGAATCGCCTTCCAACCACTGGTAACCGCCCCAGACCTAGGCCTCAACTACGAAGGAGCCTGAAGTTAGAGTCGGCCCCCTGGCACGATTTCTGATCGCGGTTGACCACAATAGAGGGTGACAACCGCGAAAATTTCGGGGCGCGGTTGGGGTTGTGCTGTAGCGCCGAGAGAGCGGGCTTGCGAGCGAACGACCTAAGAGACGGGCCACCAGAAGAGGCCTGCGGTGCCGGGGCCTGTGTGGGCGGCGACGCTGGGGCCGACCCGGTAACGAACCGTGCCGAGCACGTTGTCGCGTTTCGCCAGCTCGGCTTCGATAATTTCGCTGTAGCGGAGCATTTCGGGGGCGGCGAGGCACACGCCGGTTCGTAGTTCGATGTCGGTGGGCAACTGCGCCAGCATGAGTTCGCTCAGCTCCTCGATGGTCGATCCGTTGCCGGCCACGTCGAAGGCGGCACCTTTGGTGACGTACACACCCACCTCGTCGATTTCACCACCCTGGGCGAGCTCGTGCTGGCGCGGTTGACCACAATAGAGGGTGACAACCGCGAAAATTTCGGGGCGCGGTTGGGGTTGTGCTGTAGCGCCGAGAGAGCGGGCTTGCGAGCGAACGACCTAAGAGACGGGCCACCAGAAGAGGCCTGCGGTGCCGGGGCCTGTGTGGGCGGCGACGCTGGGGCCGACCCGGTAACGAACCGTGCCGAGCACGTTGTCGCGTTTCGCCAGCTCGGCTTCGATAATTTCGCTGTAGCGGAGCATTTCGGGGGCGGCGAGGCACACGCCGGTTCGTAGTTCGATGTCGGTGGGCAACTGCGCCAGCATGAGTTCGCTCAGCTCCTCGATGGTCGATCCGTTGCCGGCCACGTCGAAGGCGGCACCTTTGGTGACGTACACACCCACCTCGTCGATTTCACCACCCTGGGCGAGCTCGTCGATGTTGACGCGCCCCATCTTTTCCATCTGATCGAGCGATTGCAGAATGAAGGTCGAGGCGATTTCGGGGGCCAGCTTCTCGGCTCGTTGTGCGGCGGTTTCGAGGTCGGCGCCACTAGCGATTGCCTCGGCTGCTTCCCAGAAGCAGGCGGTGATGCCGAACGACATCGTTCCCGAGTTCACCAGCCGAACCGGCGTCGAGACGATGTCGGTGGCGATGCGTGCGCTGTTGAAGGTGCCCGAGTGTTCGTCGGCCACGGTGACGCACAGGATTTCGGTGGCGCCACGAGCGACCAGTGTTTCGAACGCTTCGACAAACTCGCCAGGAGCGGGTTGCGAGGTGCCGATTTCGGGGAGAGGCTCGCCGACCATCTCATAGAAGGCGTCGGCATCGATGTCGACGCCTTCACGGAACGGTTCTTCGGCAATCGTGACGGTGATGGGCACCACCTCGACGTCGTACTTCTTCACCAGGTCGGCGGGTATTTGACTGGAGGAATCGATGACGAGGCCGATCACGGCGCGGGGACCCTTTCGTTAGGAACGACTTCTGGTTCTGTGTAGTGCTCGGAGGGATTGGTAACGAACTTGGACGCGATACACACGCTGCTGATCGCGGCCCCGAGAGGCAGGGACTGGTTGGCGTGGGTATCCCACCCGGTCGGCCAGCCTTTCTTCCACGCCAGGTACGAACTGGCCACCCACACGGTGGACGCCACCGAGTTGGCGACGAAGGCCCGCTCTTTGAGTGGCGGCACGGCAGCGGTTCCGACAGCGACTGCGATGTCGAGGGGAAGGTAGGTGGGGAAGGTGGCGATGACCTGGCCGATGCTGGCCGCGACGCCCTTGCCGCCTTTGCCACCGGACCACACCGGGTAGCAATGCCCGATCACCGCGGCGGTGGCGGCAACATTTGCCCCGGTTTGGCCACCGAGAGAACGACCTGCGGCACCGGCCAGGACGGCCTTCGCCACATCGGCGATGAGAACTGCGGCGCCCCATCGCTTCCCCAAGACGTCAGCGGCATTGGCAGCGCCGGGGTTGCCCGAGCCGGTTTCGCGGAGGTCGATGGCCTCGGGCGAATCGGTTCCGGTCCCGGCGAAACGCGCGGCGAGGTCGGCGAAGGGGGCCGTGCCGAGGAGGTAGCCGGCAGCGCCAGCGAGAGGGACGGAGAGTGCGACGGGTCGCGGACGAAACATCGCCACCGACCGTAGCGCCGTGAAATCGCTAGGCGACGTCTTCTTTGTCTGTCCGGTCGGTCAGGCGACGACCCTGCGCGGGAAACATCTCTTCGTAGTCAGCCATCGATGCTTCGATGACTTCCTTGGCGTGCTCGGCACCGTAGGTGCCGACGACCTCGATGGAGTTTTCCTTCTCGCCGGTGATGTCCATCTTGTAGGTGGCGAAGTAGTGCACGATGCGGTTCACCACTGCGGTGGGAAGGTTCTTGAGGTTCGACGCGTAGTTGAAAACCGAGTCGCTCTCGAGCAGGGCCACGATCTTGTCGTCGGCTTCGCCATCGTCGAGAAGTTGGATGCCTCCGACGACGCGGGCGGGCACCACGATCTCCGCGCGGTCGATGCGCTGCTGGCTCAGCACGCAGATGTCGAGAGGGTCGTGGTCGCCGATCTCGGCGTGGGGCGTGAGCGCGGCCACCCGGTCGGCGCAGTAGGTACGGGGGATGAATCCGTAGAGGGTGGGCGGCAATGCCGAACTGCCCTGAGGCCGGTCGACGCGCAGATAGCCGGTGCGTTTGTCGATCTCGTACTTGACGGTGTCGAAGGGTGTGATCTCGATGTAGGCATCGACGACCTCAGGCGCAGCATCGCCAATGGGAAGGCCGTGCCAGGGGTGGGCGCGGTAACGATCGAAACTGTTGGACATGGTTGTCCTTCGGCGGGTTGGGGGGATGGTTGAGGACCAGCCTATTCCCTCGCCCGATCGTGGGGAGACCTAGCTGGCGGTCCAGCGGAAGCGAGTCATGGTTATCACGGCGCCGAACACTCCCCAGGCGGCGATCACCGCCCAGTGACCCCACTCGAGCGGAGTGCCTTCGACGAAGGGGTCGAAGGCCGGCTGTAGCGCGGACACCAGATGCTTCACCGGGAAGATATCGCCGAGGAGGGTGATGAACCGCGGGGCGTCTTCGGTGATGACGAACACGTCGCTCACGAAGTACAGGGGCAGCGCTACGGCGTTGGTGACGGCCGGGGCTGCGTCTTCGCTGGGGATGATGGTGGACAACGCCAGACCCATGGCGCAGAACGATGCCGCGCCCAGCACAAGGGTGATGAGCAGCGTAGGCACCGCAGACCACTGCAGCGAGACGCCAAAGAGGACTCTACCGATCACGATGATGAGCACGGTCATGAAGGCGGCAACCACCGTGGCCATGAGGATCTGGCTGGCCAGAAACACCCACGGGGGGAGCGGGGTGCCGCGCAGCCGTTTGAGCATGCCCCGTTCGCGTCGGGTGGTTGTGGTGATCGCGAGGTTGACCATGGTGGCCGACACGATCGACAGTCCGAGGATGCCAGGCACGTAGAAGGTCGCAGCCTTTGCCCCGTTGTTCAGGGTGTCGTTGCCGAAGAGCGAGGTGAACAGCACCAGAAAGATCAAGGGCAGGATGACGGTGAAGAAGGCGGCGGCCGGGTTACGCCGAAAGCGGAGCAGGTCGAACGCCGACTGGTTGCGGAGCTGGGCAACGGCGCTCATGAACGACCGCCCCGTTGTTTCCTCTGTCGTCGCGAGCGACGACCGGTCTCGACGCCTTGGTCCGTGTTTTTCGCTGGGGAGCCGCTGGCTCCCGTGGTGAGTTGCAGATAGGTGTCTTCGAGTGTCGGTCGGGCGATCTCGAGATCGGCCAAGGCTTCACCAGCGTCATTTGCGGGGTCGGCGGCCCAGTTGGTGAGTTCGTGCAGCACCGCGACGACATCGTGGGTTTCGAGAACCATTCGATCGCCCTCGGCCACGGCTCCGAACCGGTCGGGCACCGCAGGTGTGTCGGGTGACGTTGGTTGACTCCAGGTGATGCGCGGCACGGCGGCCACCTGCTCGGCGAGTTCGGTTGCGGTTCCTTCGGCGACGATGCGACCCTCGGCGATGACCGCGATGCGATCGGCGAGATTCTGTGCTTCGTCCATGTAGTGGGTGGTGAGCAGCACGGTGTTGCCCAGGTCGCGAAGCGCCGAGATCATGTCCCAGGATTCGCGACGAGCCGACGGATCGAACCCGGTGGTGGGTTCATCGAGAAACACCAGCTTTGGGTCGCCCACCAGCGCCATAGCCAGATCGAGCCGGCGCTTCTGCCCACCGGACAGCTTGGCGGCTCGCTGGTCGCGAGCATCGGCCAATCCCACGAGCTCGAGCACCTCTTCGGGGTTGCGGGGCGCCGCGAAGTAGTTGGACTGCATCGTCACGGCCTCGACGGCGGTGAGTTCGCCTTCGATCTCGGACTCCTGAAGCACGATGCCGATGTCTTCGCGCCACGAGAGTGGCGCGGTGGCAGGGTCCTGGCCGAGCACCCGAATGTCACCACCGCTGCGTTCGCGGAATCCCTCGAGGATCTCGATGGTGGTGGTTTTGCCGGCGCCGTTGGGGCCCAGAAATCCGAAAATCTGCCCTTCCGGAACCGTGAGATCCAAGCCTCGCACCGCATGGACGTCGCCATAGCTCTTGGTGAGCCCGCGCACTTCGATGGCGTTCATCACCGGATCATATGTGGCTGGGTTTGCGGCGGCCGCATGGGGTGCGGGAGCTGTGACCGAAGAACCTGTTTTTTCGAGGTCTCGCTCGGGGGTCGGTGTTGGTATCGTGGACACTTCCGGCCCCCATCGTCCAGCGGCCTAGGACGCCTGCCTTTCACGCAGGTAACACG